>NZ_JASBSF010000094.1 GCF_030149085.1 Microbacterium sp.
GGGTGACCTGCGTGAGGTGCTGGTTGATCTCGAGGCCGCGTTCCGCGCCAACACCGACGCCGGCCGCGCCGACATCACCCAGTGGTGGGCCTACCTCAAGGGCCTGCGCAACGAGTTCCCCCTCGGCTACGCCCCCACAACCGACGGCCTCCTGGCGCCGCAGCAGGTCATCCAGCGGATCGGCGAACTCACCGGCCCCGAGGCGATCTACGCGGCCGGTGTCGGACAGCACCAGATGTGGGCTGCCCAGTTCATCAAGTACGAGCGCCCCAACGCCTGGCTGAACTCGGGCGGCGCCGGCACCATGGGCTACGCGGTGCCCGCGGCCATGGGTGCGAAGGTCGCCGAACCCGAACGGGTGGTGTGGGCGATCGACGGTGACGGATGCTTCCAGATGACCAATCAGGAGCTTGCCACCTGCGTTCTCAACAACATCCCGATCAAGGTTGCGATCATCAACAACTCGTCACTCGGGATGGTGCGTCAGTGGCAGACGCTGTTCTTCAACGGCCGCCACTCCAACACCGACCTCAACACGGGCCACGGCACCGCGCGGGTTCCCGACTTCGTCAAGTTGGCTGAGGCCTACGGATGCCTCGCGCTGCGCGTCGAGAAGGAAGACGAGATCGACGACGCGATCCGCACCGCCCTCGAGACCAACGATCGCCCCGTCGTCATCGACTTCGTCGTGTCGGCCGACGCCATGGTGTGGCCGATGGTGCCGCAGGGTGTCGGAAACAGCGAGATCCAGTACGCGCGTGAACACGCCCCGAGCTTCGATCAGGAGGACTGAGCCATGACAAGTCACGTGCTGAGCCTTCTTGTCGAAGACAAGCCGGGCCTCCTGACCCGCGTTGCGGGCCTGTTCGCCCGCCGCGGCTTCAACATCGAATCCCTCGCGGTGGGAGTCACCGAGGTTCCCGGGCTGTCGCGCATCACGGTGGTCGTCGACGTCGAAGGGCTCCCGCTCGAACAGGTGACCAAGCAGCTGAACAAGCTCGTGAACGTCATCAAGATCGTGGAGCTGGATCCTGCGGCATCCGTGCAGCGCGAGCACATGCTCGTGAAGGTACGCGCCGACAACGCGAGCCGTTCCAGCGTTCTCGAGGTCATCAACCTGTTCCGCGCGTCAGTGGTGGACTACGCGCCCGAGGCGATGGTGGTCGAGATCACCGGCGACAAGGGCAAGGTTGAGGCATTCCTGCGCGCGATCGAGCCGTTTGGCATCAAGGAGCTCGCCCAGTCGGGCATGCTCGCGATCGGCCGCGGCGGCAAGAGCATCACCGAACGAGTCCTGCGGGGCTGAGAAGACGACGCCGATCCGCTCCCGGTCGTTGAGCGGGCTCGGCGAGAACAAACGACCACAATCGCACAGTCAAGGAGAGACACCCCCATGGCCGAAATGATCTACGACCAGGATGCCGACCTCGCCCTCATCCAGGGCAAGAAGGTTGCCATCGTCGGTTACGGTTCGCAGGGTCACGCTCACGCGCAGAACCTGCGTGACTCGGGCGTCGAGGTCGTCATTGCCCTCAAGGACGGCTCGAAGTCCGCGCCGAAGGCGCAGGAGGACGGCTTCGAGGTCAAGTCCGTCGCCGACGCCACCGCGTGGGCCGACGTCATCATGATCCTCGCGCCCGACCAGCACCAGCGTGGCATCTACAACAACGAGATCAAGCCGAACCTCGCGCCCGGCAAGACCCTCGCCTTCGCGCACGGGTTCAACATCCGCTTCGGCTACATCGAGGATCCCGAGGGCGTCGATGTCATCCTCATCGCTCCGAAGGCTCCCGGCCACACGGTTCGTCGTGAGTACGTCGCAGGTCGCGGCATCCCCGACATCATCGCTGTCGAGAAGGATGCCTCGGGTAGCGCCTGGGACCTCGCGAAGTCGTACGCGAAGGCCATCGGCGGCACGCGCGCCGGCGTCATCAAGACGACGTTCACGGAAGAGACCGAGACCGACCTCTTCGGTGAGCAGGCTGTGCTCTGTGGTGGCGTGTCGCAGCTGGTCCAGTACGGCTTCGAGACCCTGACCGAGGCGGGCTACCAGCCCGAGATCGCCTACTTCGAGGTGCTGCACGAGCTCAAGCTCATCGTTGACCTCATGTGGGAGGGCGGCATCGCCAAGCAGCGCTGGAGCGTCTCGGACACCGCCGAGTACGGCGACTACGTCTCGGGCCCGCGCGTGATCGACCCGCACGTCAAGGAGAACATGGCGGCAGTCCTCGCCGACATCCGTTCCGGTGCCTTCGCCGAGCGCTTCATCACCGACCAGGACAACGGCGCCGTCGAGTTCCTCGAGCTGCGCGAGAAGGCTGCAAAGCACCCGATCGAGGCGGTCGGCAAGGACCTGCGTTCGCTCTTCTCATGGAAGCAGCAGGACAAGGACTACGTCGAGGGCTCGGCCGCGCGCTGAGCTTCATCCCCTTCTGCCGAACCCACACGCCCTGCTGGGGCGTGTGGGTTCGTGCGTGGGTAGGCTGAACTCGTGAGCACCGACCGCGACGACGACGCCCTCTCGTGGGGTGATGACGACCCGACGCTCGACGCGGGTTCCGCGCTGCCCCCGGGCTACGTGGCCGTCGGCAAGGGGAGCGAGACGGTCGCGCCGAAGCAGGCGGCGGCCACGGATGCCGAATCCAGCTCTCGCACGGATGCTGCAGTCTCCGTGCCGGGAGACGAGCGGGGCGATGCCGACACCGGCGCTGCGCCCGCCGCAGGCATGAGCAACGCGGCGCTCATCACTCTCGGCATCTTCGGCGGCGTGTACGCCCTCGAGAGCATCGGGTGGATCATCGGCGGCCTGCGTCTGCAGCAGTACGCGGAGTTCCTCGTCGCGCCCCTGGCCTATCAGGTGAGTCTGTGGCTGGCGGTGCTGACACCGCTCATCTGGTTCGTGACCGTGCTGCTGCTCACCAGGGGCAGCAGGTCGTGGGTTCGGGTCCTTCTGCTCGCCGCAGGGGCGCTGCTCGTGCTGCCCTGGCCCTTCATCATGGTGGGGGCGATCGGACAGTGAGCGAGAACACCAACGAGCCCACACACATTTCGGCGTCGTCATCCGTTACAGAATCAACGTCGGTCGAGCGCCGCACCGCACTACCGGTGTGGCTCATCGCCACGATCGCCGGCTTTTTCGGCCTGTTCTATGCATACGCCGTCTGGAATGCCGTCGCGTTCCTGATCTCCCAGGCGACCGGGCCGCTGGGGCTCAACGGTGGGGGATGGGCGCTGCTGCTGACGGCCATCGCCTTCCCGATCATCGTGTTCGCTCTTGCCTTCGCGATCGGATGGAAGCGCCGGGCTGGCGCCTTCGTTCTCATCATGCTCTCGGGTCTGGGCATTGTCGCGGTGTTCTGGATGAATGTGATCGCCTACGCCACGGTCTACGGCGCGTCGCTGCTGGGCGGCTGATCCCTGAGGGACCTTCGGCTCGTCATGTGGTCGGGGCGACCGACGCGCCCACGATAGGCTGGCCACGGCCCGTCGTCATGGCGTGCGGCGCGGCATCCCCGTCATCCTGTGCACGGTTCATGCGTGCGCGTCTGCTCCGAAGGATCCACCCGTGTCCAAACCGGTCGTGCTGATCGCCGAAGAACTGTCCCCCGCCACGATCGAGGCCCTCGGCCCGGACTTCGAGGTCCGTAACGTCGATGGCACTGACCGGCCCGCGCTGCTCGCGGCCCTCGCCGAGGCTGACGCGGTCCTGATCCGCTCGGCGACGAAGATGGATGCCGAGGCCATTGCGTCGTCGCAGAAGCTTCGCGTGATCGCCCGCGCGGGAGTCGGACTCGACAACGTCGACATCAAGGCGGCGACTGCCGCCGGTGTCATGGTCGTGAACGCGCCGACCTCCAACGTCATCTCGGCCGCGGAGCTCACTGTCGGACACATCCTGAGTCTTGCCCGCCACATCCCCGCCGCCCACGCCTCTCTCGCGCAGGGCCAGTGGAAGCGCAGCTCGTTCACGGGTGCTGAACTGTTCGAGAAGACCGTCGGCATCCTGGGCCTCGGTCGCATCGGCGCCCTCGTGGCCGAACGGCTTCGTGCCTTCGGTGTGCGCCTCGTCGGGTACGACCCCTACGTGACTCCTGCCCGCGCTCAGCAACTGGGAGTCGAACTGCTCAGCTTCGACGATGTCGTCCGCGAGAGCGACTTCCTCACGGTGCACATGCCGAAGACGCCCGAGACCACCGGCATGATCAGCACCGAACAACTCGCGGCGATGAAGCCCACGGCGTACGTCATCAACGTCGCTCGCGGTGGTCTGTTCGACGAAGAGGCGCTGCTGGAAGCCCTCACCACCGGTCAGATCGCCGGAGCCGGCCTCGACGTCTTCACCGCCGAGCCTCCGAAGCCCGACTCGGCAGCCGCAAAGCTCGTCGCCCTTCCCAACGTCGTCGCAACGCCGCACCTGGGTGCCTCCACCGACGAAGCGCAGGAGAAGGCCGGCGTCTCGGTTGCGAAGTCGGTCAAGCTCGCGCTCGAGGGTGACCTGGTTCCGGATGCCGTCAACGTCGCCGGTGGCGTCATCGACCCGTTCGTGCGCCCTGGCATCGGGCTTGTCGAGATGCTCGGGCAGTACTTCACGGGCCTGACCCACAGTGCGCTCACCTCGCTGGACATCGAAGTTCGCGGCGAGCTTGCCGCGTTCGATGTCAGCGTTTACCGACTCGCGGCACTCAAGGGCATCTTCACGAACATCGTCAGCGAGAACGTGTCTTACGTGAACGCGCCGCTGTTCGCTGAGCAGCGCGGCATCGAAACCCGCATGATCGTCGAGGCCGACAGCCCTCAGTACCGCAACCTCACGGTGCTGCGCGGGACGATGTCGGACGGCACGACGCTGAGCGTTGCGGGAACTCTCGCCGGCACGCGGATGGTCCCGAAGATCGTCGCCATCAACGGCTACGACATCGAGGTGCCCATCGCCGGCCACCACGTCGTGATGCGTTACCAGGACCGCCCGGGCATCGTCGCCATCTACGCCAAGACGCTCGGTGACGCGGGAATCAACATCGAGGGACTGCAGGTTGCGCACCCGGATGCCTCCGGTCATGCGCTTTCGGTGCTCACCGTGGATGCTGCGGTGCCGGACGAATTGCTCGACCAGATGCGCCAGGCCGTCGGGGCTGACCTGTTCTGTCAGATCGAGATCGTCGAGCCCTAACGCGGAGCGGTTGCCCGCGCGATGAGCTGAACCAAGGCATCCATCTCGGCATCGCGGGGGACTGGCGTTGCCAGACCATCGTGCTGGAGCGCGTTGTTGTAGTACACGCCGTCGCTGATGAGCATGACGAGATCGAGCGCGGTGTTGTCTGCCACGTGCGGACGAAGCGTCTCGGCCCAGCGCTCCCGAACCGAGCGCAGAGCGTCGCTCGCGGTTCCGCGCCCGGCCTGTGCGAGACGTGAGACCGCGAGGATCGCGCGGTCGAGCGCCGTGCCATCCATCGCCGAGGTCCGTACGTAGTACGCAACCGGTCCTTCTTCGGCGGAGGTCATGCGGGCCAGATCGTCGTCGACGCGCTCCTCGAGCCGTGCGAGCAACGCCGCTTCGAGCGCCTCCTTCGAGGCGAAGTGGTAGAGAAGGCCGCCCTTGGAGACTCCGGCGGCTCGGGCGATGGCGTCCATTGTGGCGGCGCGCTCACCCTCGGCGATGAGGAGACCCTCGAACGCGTCGAGCACCTTCTCGCGGGCGTGCGGGGGACGACTCATGCGCTCAAGGCTAGCTGTTGCTGGCCATGACGTTGTTGACAGCGGGTAGTGAATTTCTGGGTGCTGTGGACGATTCCTGGTGAGCCGGGAATGTGCAGAGTGAGACCATCTCACGAACGGAGAACGCGATGCACACGAACGACGTCGACCAGCTTCTGGCAATGAGTGACCCCGCGCGGGAGGTGACGGCGAAGCAGCGCCGCCTCGCGGCAGAGATGGCCGAGCAGTCAGCGCCTGCGAGAGAGCGGCGTTTCGCTCGCCCGATCGCCGTGGGCGCTGTCGCCGCTGTGCTCCTTGGTGGTGGCGGCATGGCCGCGGCTGCAGCCACCGGGTTGTGGGAGGGGTGGGCGCAGAACGACGCTCTCGCCATACTGCATTACGAACTGCCCAGCGGCGCATCGTGCGAATGGCGGATCGGTAACATCACGGGGGCACCGGACGAGATCGACGAGATCGTTCGAGACACTCTCGCCGACGCGGAGTTCACCGCCGCAGACATTGCGGAGGGCGCGGCGTACGTAGGGGCTGCGGGAGATCCGCTCACCGATGACGGTGCTTTCGAGACCGGCTACGCGTGGGCGGTGAACCTGCGTCTCGAGGAGGCGTACGCCGATCATGGCTACGAGGGCCAGTGGTGGAGCATCGAGGGTCAGGGATTCTGCGAATGAGGTCGGCCGCGGCGCGTAAGCGCCTCACCGGTGTGCTCCGTGACACGTCCGACGATCTCCTCCGGTACTTCCTAAGACGCTTGGATCGCGAGGATGCCGCCGATGCGCTGGCTGATGTGATGACGACGGCCTGGACACGTGTGGGTGCGATGCCTGACGAGTCTGAGCAGGCGAGGATGTGGTTGTTCGGGATAGCACGTAACGTGCTGCTGCACGCTCGCCGGGGGAATGTTCGCCGATCGCAGTTGGCTGATCGCATGCGGATGACGCTGTCGCTCCGCTCCGCACCTCCCGCAGACGAGGGCTCGGAAATCAGAGACGCGATCGACAGGCTCGACGGTGACCTCGGCGAGCTGATCCGGCTCGTTCACTGGGATGGTTTCTCGATCACCGACGCGGCGACACTGCTCGAGATCCCGTCCTCCACAGCTCGCGGGCGTTACCAGCGAGCGAAGGAAGCTTTGCGTGAGGCGCTTGCGCCACCCGCCAGAGTGGGCACGGCATGACGGTCGTGAGCGCTCGGTGAACGCGAAGGTGCATCGCAATGCGCCTCTCACGGTCGAAGGGCGCAGGAGGCTGATCGAGCGTTGCCGTACGCGGCCGATCGCGCACGTCGCCGCCGAGATGAGCATCTCGCGCGCCACCGCATCAAAGTGGGTCAACCGTTATAACCGGTTCGGGGAGGCAGGACTCGTCGATCGTTCCTCAACGCCTGATCGGCAGCCGACCGCGACGCCGGGCAGGCTCGTACAGCGGATCGAGTCGATGCGACGAGAGCACAAGTGGTCGGCGTCGCGGATCGCATTTGAACTCGGTCAAGACGGAAGCCAGCTCAGCCGGCGCACTGTCACCCGGCTACTCGCGCAGCTGGGACTGAGCCGTCGGAGGTTCATCGATCCGAACGGCGAAACCAACCGCGAAACGCAGAAGATCATCGCTGAACGTCCCGGTCACATGGTCCATATCGACGTGAAGAAGACCGGCCGTATCCCCGATGGAGGCGGCTGGCGCGTGCACGGGAAAGGCAGCGCAAAAGCGAAAGCGGTCGCCCGGACCAAGACCCGCGGCACGACAACCGGCTATGTGTTCCTTCACTCCGCGATCGACGGATATTCGCGGTTGGCCTACACCGAAGCACTGCCCGACGAGAAAGCCACGACCGCTGTCTCGTTCCTCGACCGCGCCCGAGTTTGGTTCGCTGCCCATGGCATCACTCATATCGAGCGGATCGTCACCGACAACGGCTCCTGCTACCGAGCACACGCTTTCGCAGACGCCGTCGGTGCTGCTCGCCACCAGCGCATCACGCCCTACACCCCGCGCCACAACGGCAAAGTCGAGCGCTACAACCGCATCCTCGCCGAAGAGTTCCTCTACGCCCGCACCTGGCACTCCGACGGCGAACGATCGGCCGCTCGCGTCGCCGATCGCCTGG
>NZ_JASBSF010000118.1 GCF_030149085.1 Microbacterium sp.
TCGTGTCGCCGTGGTCGACGACCGTGACCTTGCGCAGCATCTGACGGACGATGACCTCGATGTGCTTGTCGTGGATCGGAACACCCTGCGAGCGATAGACACCCTGGACGCCGTTCACGAGGTACTTCTGCACCTCGCGAGCACCCTGGACACGCATGACCTCCTTGGGGTCGAGCGTGCCGACCTGCAGGGGCTGACCGACAGTGACGTGCTGACCGTCTTCGACAAGCAGCGTCGCGCGCTTGAGGACTGGGTACACGACAGCCTCGTCGCCGTTGTCGGGCGTGAGGATGATCTTCTTGGACTTGTCGGTCTCGTCGATCGTGATGCGACCATCGAACTCGGCGATCGGCGACGCACCCTTGGGGGTACGGGCCTCGAAGAGCTCCTGCACACGGGGCAGACCCTGCGTGATGTCTTCCGCCGAGGCCGAGCCACCGGTGTGGAAGGTACGCATCGTCAGCTGGGTTCCGGGCTCACCGATCGACTGGGCGGCGATGATACCGACTGCCTCACCGATGTCGACGATCTTGCCGGTGGCAAGCGAGCGGCCGTAGCAGGTCGCGCAGACGCCGACGGCCGAGTCACAGGTCAGGACCGAGCGCACCTTGATCGAGGTGACACCGGCAGCAACCAGCTTGTCGATGAGCACGTCGCCCACGTCCTCGCCGGCCTCAGCCACAACGTCGCCGTTCTCGCCGATGACGTCAGCGGCGAGAGTCCGCGCAAACACCGAGTTCTCGACGTTCGGGTCGCGGACGAGCTTGCCGTCGGCGCCGGGGGCAGCGATCGTGAACTCGAGACCCTTCGATGTGCCACAGTCCTCTTCACGGATGATGACGTCCTGCGAGACATCCACGAGGCGTCGCGTGAGGTATCCCGAGTCTGCGGTACGGAGGGCCGTGTCGGCCAGACCCTTACGGGCACCGTGCGTCGCGATGAAGTACTCCGCCACCGACAGACCCTCGCGGTACGAGGAGATGATCGGACGGGGGATGATCTCACCCTTCGGGTTGTTCACCAGGCCTCGCATACCGGCGATGTTCCGGATCTGCAGCCAGTTACCACGAGCACCCGAGCTCACCATGCGGTTGATGGTGTTGTCTTCGGGGAAGTGGGCGCGCATCGCCTTCTGGACCTCGTCGGTGGCCTCGGTCCAGATCTTGATGAGCTCCTGACGACGCTCCGCGTCGGTGGTGAGACCCTTCTCGAACTGTGCCTGGACCTTCGCGGCCTGCTTCTCGTAGCCCGCGACGATTTCGGCCTTGTTCGGCGGCGTGAGGATGTCGCTCAGGGCAACTGTCACACCCGAGCGCGTGGCCCAGTAGAAACCGGCATCCTTGATGCGGTCCAGCGTCGCGGCAACCTCGACCTTGGGGTATTCCTCGGCGAGCTTGTTGACGATCTGGCTGAGCTTGCCCTTGTCGGCCTGCTCACGCACGAACGGGTACCCCTTGGGGAGGGCGTCGTTGAAGATCGCCTGACCGAGCGAAGCGTCCAGCAGCCCGTGGTTGGCGTAGCCCTCAGGAGCGTCACCCTCGAGGAACGTCAGACCCGGGACACGGATGCGGACCTTGGCCTGCAGGTCGAGGGTGCCCTCGTCCTTGGCAAGGATCGCCTCGCCGACCGAGCCGAACACGCGGCCCTCACCGAGCGCACCCTCCTTGACCGTGGTCAGGTGGTGGAGGCCGATGATCATGTCCTGCGAAGGCAGGGTCACGGGGCGTCCGTCCGAGGGCTTGAGGATGTTGTTCGAGGCAAGCATCAGGATGCGAGCCTCGGCCTGAGCCTCGACCGACAGCGGCAGGTGAACAGCCATCTGGTCACCGTCGAAGTCAGCGTTGAAGGCTGCACACACGAGCGGGTGGAGCTGGATGGCCTTGCCCTCGACGAGCTGCGGCTCGAACGCCTGGATACCCAGGCGGTGCAGGGTTGGTGCACGGTTCAGCAGCACGGGACGCTCGCGGATGATCTCTTCGAGCACGTCCCAGACCTCGGGACGCGTGCGCTCGACAGCGCGCTTTGCGGCCTTGATGTTCTGCGAGTGACCGAGGTCGATGAGGCGCTTGATCACGAACGGCTTGAACAGCTCGAGAGCCATCTGCTTGGGAAGGCCACACTGGTGCAGCTGCAGACGGGGACCGACGACGATGACCGAACGGCCCGAGTAGTCCACGCGCTTACCGAGCAGGTTCTGACGGAACCGACCCTGCTTACCCTTCAGCATGTCGCTGAGGGACTTCAGGGCACGGTTACCGGTACCGGTGACGGGGCGACCGCGACGACCGTTGTCGAACAGTGCGTCGACGGCCTCCTGCAGCATCCGCTTCTCGTTGTTGACGATGATCTCGGGAGCACCGAGATCGATCAGGCGGCGAAGACGGTTGTTGCGGTTGATCACGCGGCGGTACAGGTCGTTGAGGTCGGAGGTCGCGAAGCGGCCACCATCCAGCTGCACCAGGGGGCGCAGCTCCGGCGGAATGACCGGGACGACGTCGAGCACCATGGATGCCGGGCTCATGCCGGTCTGCAGGAACGAGTTGACGACCTTCAGGCGCTTGATCGCACGGATCTTGCGCTGGCCCTTGCCCTCGGCGATCTGCAGGTGCAGGCTTTCAGCCTCAGCTGCCAGGTCGAAGGCAGCAAGACGCCGCTGGATCGACTCGGCACCCATGTGGGCCTCGAAGTACTGACCGAACCGGTCCTGCAGCTCCTGGAAGATCTCGTCTTCGGCCTTGAGCGAGCCGACCTCGAGCGTGCGGAACTCTTCCCACACGCGCTCGAGCTTGGCGATCTGGTCGTCGGCCTGCTTGCGGGCCTGCGACATGTCCTTCTCGGCGGCGTCCTTGACCTTCTTCTTCTGGTCGGACTTCGCACCTTCGGCCTCGAGCGCGGCGAGCTCCTCCTCCAGCTTCGCCAGGCGAGCGGCGATCCGCGCGTCGCGGCGGTCGGCGAGCGTCTTCAGCTCGAGACGGAGGTTGTTCTCCTGCGTCGCGAGGTCGCGGTGACGAGCTTCCTCGTCGACCGAGATCACCATGTACGCGGCGAAGTAGATGACCTTCTCGAGGTCCTTCGGCGCCATGTCGAGCAGGTAGCCCAGGCGCGAGGGAACACCCTTGAAGTACCAGATGTGCGTGACGGGTGCGGCGAGCTCGATGTGGCCCATGCGCTCGCGCCGCACGGAGGACTTGGTGACCTCCACGCCACAGCGCTCACACACGATGCCCTTGAAGCGCACACGCTTGTACTTGCCACACGCACACTCCCAGTCGCGCGAGGGGCCGAAGATCTGCTCACCGAACAGACCGTCCTTCTCGGGCTTCAGGGTGCGGTAGTTGATGGTTTCGGGCTTCTTGACCTCACCGAAGGACCAGCGACGGATGTCGTCAGCGGTGGCCAGGCCGATGCGAAGCTGATCGAAAGTTGTTGATTCGAGCACGAGTTCTCAGTTCTCCTGTATCGGAATTCTGTGTTGCCTGGCCGGGTCAGATCTCGTCGATCGACGAGGACTCGAAGCGGCTGGAGATGTTGATGCCGAGCTCCTCGGCAGCACGGAAGGCGTCGTCGTCGGTGTCGCGGAGGTTGACCGCGGTGCCATCGGCCGAGAGGACCTCGACGTTCAGACAGAGCGACTGCATTTCCTTCATGAGGACCTTGAACGACTCGGGGATACCGGGCTCCTGGATGTTCTCGCCCTTGACAATCGCCTCGTACACCTTGACGCGGCCGAGGATGTCGTCGGACTTGATCGTGAGGAGCTCCTGGAGGGCGTACGCGGCGCCGTAGGCCTCGAGGGCCCACACCTCCATCTCACCGAAGCGCTGGCCACCGAACTGCGCCTTACCACCCAGCGGCTGCTGCGTGATCATCGAGTACGGACCCGTCGAACGCGCGTGGATCTTGTCGTCGACGAGGTGGTGCAGCTTCAGGATGTACATGTAGCCGACCGAGATCGGAGCCGGGAACGGCTCGCCCGAACGCCCATCGAATAGCTGCGTCTTACCCGTGGAGTCGATCAGGCGCACGCCGTCACGGTTGGGCAGCGTCGAGTCGAGCAGGCCTGCCAGCTCGGACTCGTACGCACCGTCGAACACGGGGGTCGCGACCTTCGTGCCGGGGGCTGCCTCCCGAGCGATCTCGGGCAGACGTGCTGCCCACTCAGGGTTGCCCTCGACCTTCCAACCCTGCTTGGCGATCCAGCCGAGGTGAAGCTCCAGCACCTGGCCGAAGTTCATGCGGCCGGGGATACCGAGCGGGTTCAGGATGATGTCGACCGGCGTGCCGTCAGCGAGGAAGGGCATGTCTTCGACGGGGAGGATCTTCGCGATGACACCCTTGTTGCCGTGACGGCCGGCGAGCTTGTCACCCTCGGTGATCTTGCGCTTCTGGGCGATGTAGACCACGACACGGCGGTTCACGCCCGAGCCGAGCTCGTCATCACCGTCTTCGGCGTTGAACTCCTTGACGGCGATGATCGTGCCCTGCTCACCGTGGGGAACCTTCAGCGACGTGTCGCGAACTTCGCGGCTCTTCTCGTTGAAGATCGCGCGGAGCAGGCGCTCCTCGGCCGACAGCTCGGTCTCACCCTTGGGTGTGACCTTGCCGACGAGGATGTCGCCGGGACGAACCTCGGCACCGATGCGGATGATGCCGCGCTCGTCGAGGTCCTTCAGCAGGTCGGGGCTGACGTTGGGGAGATCACGGGTGATCTCCTCCTTGCCGAGCTTCGTGTCGCGGGCGTCGACCTCGTACTCCTCGATGTGGATCGACGAGAGGGTGTCATCCTTCACCAGGTCCTGGCTGAGGATGATCGCGTCCTCGAAGTTGTGACCTTCCCACGTCATGAACGCGACGAGGAGGTTCTTTCCGAGGGCCAGTTCGCCGTTCTCGGTGGCAGGACCGTCGGCGATGACCTCGCCGGCTTCGATCCGCTCACCGGCCGAGACGATGACGCGCTGGTTGTAGGACGTGCCCTGGTTGGAGCGGTCGAACTTGCGCAAGAAGTACTCGTCGATCCCGCCCTCGTCGGTCTGCACGGCCACGACATCGGCCGAGACCTCGATGACGACACCGGCGCGCTTGGCGGTGACCACGTCACCGGCGTCGATCGCGGCGAAGCCCTCCATACCGGTTCCAACGACGGGCGAGTCGCTGCGTAGCAGCGGCACGGCCTGACGCTGCATGTTCGCACCCATGAGGGCGCGGTTCGCGTCGTCGTGCTCGAGGAACGGGATGAGCGAGGTAGCCACCGACACCATCTGGCGCGGCGAGACATCCATGTAGCCGATGTCCTCAGCCGGGAACAGGTCGACCTCGCCGCCCTTCTTGCGGGCGAGGACGCGGGTCTCCTGGAAGTGCCCGTCGGCCTTCAGCGGCGCGTTGGCCTGGGCGACGATGAAGTCGTCCTCCTCGGCGGCAGTGAGGTAATCGATCTGGTCGGTCACGCGACCGGCGACGACCTTGCGGTACGGGGTCTCGATGAAACCGAACGAGTTGATGCGCGCGAACGTCGCGAGAGCACCGATCAGACCGATGTTCGGGCCTTCCGGCGTCTCGATCGGGCACATGCGGCCGTAGTGCGAAGGGTGGACGTCACGGACCTCGACGCCGGCGCGCTCACGAGAGAGACCACCGGGGCCGAGCGCCGAGAGGCGACGCTTGTGGGTCAGACCCGCGAGCGGGTTGTTCTGGTCCATGAACTGCGACAGCTGCGACGTTCCGAAGAACTCCTTGATCGCCGCCACGACGGGGCGCACGTTGATCAGGGTCTGCGGGGTGATCGCCTCGATGTCCTGCGTGGTCATGCGCTCGCGAACCACACGCTCCATGCGCGACAGACCCGTGCGGACCTGATTCTGGATGAGCTCGCCGACGGCGCGGATGCGGCGGTTGCCGAAGTTGTCGATGTCGTCGACATCCAGGCGGATGGTCGCCGGCTTGCCGCCACGAACGCCCTCGAAAGTCGCGTCACCGCGGTGCAGGCGGACGAGGTACTTGATCGTCGCGACGATGTCGTCGACGGTGAGCACCGAGTCGCTAAGAGGACCCGAGAGGCCGAGCTTCTGGTTGATCTTGTAGCGACCGACCTTGGCGAGGTCGTAGCGCTTCGGGTTGAAGTAGAAGTTGTCCAGGAGCGCACGCGCGGCCTCCGCAGCGACCTGCTCGCCCGGGCGCAGCTTGCGGTAGATGTCC
>NZ_JASBSF010000140.1 GCF_030149085.1 Microbacterium sp.
ACAAAGCGCAGTCGCTCGTCTCGCGATCGATGACGGGCAAGACTCAATCGAAGCAGTTGAGAGGCCGCGAGGGGAAGTGACCAGCGGCGGACATATACCGAGATGTCGGGATCACAACGGAAAAGAGCCGCCCCGCGGTAACGGGACGGCTCACAAGCCCTGAGAGCGTCAGGTCTCATCCAGAGCACTGACTGTACCGGAGTTGGCAGCCGCAGACTAGCGGCGCTCCGTCTCAGAGCACCCGGCTCAATCAGTGAAGGAGTTCCCATGGGAACCGTTCGTCGCTCCGCATCCACAGGTCGTTTCGTCTCCAAGGCCGCCGCGGCCCGCTGGCCCGGAAAGACCACCACCGAACGTGTCGGGTCCGGCACGAGCAACTCAACAACGGTGCACCGCTCCGCGTCGACGGGCCGGTTCGTGACCGAATCGACCGCCAACCGCAACCCGAGCGGCACGATCAGCCAGCGCGTCTGACTGTGACACGAGAGCCTGCACGTGCACGCGTGCAGGCTCTCGCCGTGTACGGCGAGAATCGACCGGCGACGACACGGTTGGGCCCGAGTTGGTACTTCATACCAGTCCCCACGTTCGCTAGCTACGGACGCGCTGCGACGCGGCACCGGCCTCTGAGGCGACGCTCTTGAGGAAGTGCTTCGCTTCGCGTCGAAGCGCGGTCTGGAAGCCTGGCTCGCGCCACACGTCGAGGGCATGCTGGGCGGCGCTGGCGAAAGCGGTCGCGAAGGCGCTTCGCGGGGTTGCGTCGATGAGTGCCATGGTTTCACCTCCTCCCAAAAGTCGTGGGTGCCGGCAAGGACCACGCTGGGTCGGCAGTCGGCCGCGTGACTTCGAGTTCGGACCGCCCAGCACGCGCGACCGA
Source organism: Microbacterium sp. (assembly GCF_030149085.1). GTDB lineage: Bacteria > Actinomycetota > Actinomycetes > Actinomycetales > Microbacteriaceae > Microbacterium. The sequence continues at coordinate 878 of NZ_JASBSF010000140.1, forward strand.
GAACGCAAAGTCGATCAGAATATGCCCGCCGGCCGGTCAGGTCAAGAAGCGGCGAGGCATCAGCCTGCGACTGGGTGTTGACGGTGCGTGCGTGCAGCCCATATCCTGATCGACTTTGCTTCGCGCCGACCTGTCTTCGACACCGACCGCGCGGCTCAAGGAATCAACGGGCGATAACTCAACTCGAAGGGAGGTGAACTCATGGGGAAGTACAACCGCGACCAGAACTGCTGGTCTCGTGGGGAGGTGAGCGACGCCCGTCTGCACCAGCACTCCGGACCCCAGCACGCTTTCGGCGGCTGGGAGAAGGTCAGCAACGGGGACGGCTCGTACTGGATGCGCCAGACGCACTAGTGGCCCCGCGTGTCCCGCTCGCTCGACGGCTCGGCGTCAGCGAGCGGGACACGTTCGCACTCTGCTTCGCAAGCAGTGGCCGACTCAATAGCATCAGACCGCGGGAACGAAAGGGCGCAGGGTGGAGAACCAAGATGAAGTAGTCGAACGCGACTCGGCCGGCGACCCAGTTGACGTGGCGCGCAAGGCTTACGGATCGGACTGGGTAGGGATTGACGGACGAGCCATGCGTGCACGTCGGGACGCCCAGCGTCGGCGGGCGAAGGAAGCAGTCGCTCAAGAGCGAGAGCGTCGCGAGCGTGAAGAGGCGGAGATCCTCGCGATGTCAGTCGACGATGTCCCGGTCTCCGTCAATCCCGCTCCACACGATTCCGCACCGGCTCCGCGCGCTCCGCAGCAGCGCGCGCGACCGACGGCATTGGTCGAGCGGCTCCACATCGAGAACCTCCGGTCGTTCTCAGGGGCTCACGACGTTGAGCTGGCGCCGCTCACCCTCATCTACGGGCCGAACTCCGCTGGGAAATCGACCGTCCTCAAGGCACTCAAGCTTCTGATGCAGACCGTCGACGTAGGACGGACTGATGCTCTTCGTGCGTGGGACAAGGCCTTCGAGGAGGCAAGCGCGCGCAACCTGATTACCTACACCGAGCCCGATCCCGAGGATCCGAGTGGGTTCCAGTGGCAGTCGCCGCTCGTCCTGGGTGTTGAATTCCGGACCCGGGACGGGCGTCTCGCTGCAGCGGAACTCAGCTACGACCTCAACCCCGTCGGGTCGATCGATATGCACTCCACCGCCCTGGCGGTGGTCGGGGAAGGTCAGGCCTCCCGCAAGCGATTCATCCCGGAGGACTTCGCGGATGACCGCGACCCTTTCCACCCATCTGATTTCGGCAACGGCCTTCTCACGCGCTATCGCGTCGGCGAGAGCCGCGGAGGGTCCGACTGGGTAGAAGAGTCACGACTTGTGGATGCCGAGCTGTTCGCACACGAGGACCGGAAGCTGCAGTCTGATCTATTCGAGATGGCGTTCCTGCTTCGCTACTGCGGGCCTCACCGTGGCGAGCCGGGCAAGAGCTACGACCCGGAGCGAGGTGTCTACAACTCGGACTGGTTTGAGTTCTTCGGCAAGCCTCGGCGCGCCGGATTCAGTGAGTTCGACCTCTTGAACCAGATGCTCGCTCAGCTCGAGGTGCCGTATGTCTTCGAACAGGACGCACTTGCACGACTTCGGAGCCCGATCCAGCAGACGTGGATCATGAAGGACGTCCGCTCTGGCGCGCCAGTGGCATTGGATCAGGTTGGCTACGGAGTGAGCCAGCTACTGCCGGTCGTTGACGTAGCCGTCCATGCCGAGAGGCAGGTCATCTGTGTCGAGGAGCCCGAGTTGCACCTCCACCCTCGCCTTCAAGCGAGGCTCGGGAACTTGTTCGCCACGGCTGTAGTTCGCGGGCGCAACCAGGTGATCGTCGAGACCCACTCGGAGAACATCCTTCTCCGTGTTCGAAGGCTGATTCGCAACGGGAAGTTGCGTCCTGA
>NZ_JASBSF010000145.1 GCF_030149085.1 Microbacterium sp.
CGACCGCGACGTCGCCTTGATCGACGCCGACTCCCACGCGCCGTCGATAGCGTTGGCGCTGGGGCTCCCCGATGAAGGCCCGGGGTTCGCCGCCGCCTGCCGACAAGTGAGTCGTGGTGCTCTGGATGTCGCTGAACTCGATCGCATCGCGCTGCGGCTCGGGCGCGGGCCGCAGATTCTGACCGGCATCAATCGTCCATCACGCTGGCCGGAGCTGCGTGAAGATCGGGTACGCGCCGCCCTCGCGGTGTGCCGCGAATGGGCTGATGACACTGTTGTCGATGTCGCAGCGCCGCTGGACCGCGACGAGGAGATCGTGAGTGATCTCGCGGGGGACAGGCGCAACGCCGCAACGATCGCCGCCCTCCAGGAGGCTGATCTCATCGTCGCCGTGGCCGCTGCGGATCCGGTCGGCATCAGCCGTTTCGTTCGCGGCTACGCGCAGCTGCGCGAGACGGTGGGAGCGACACCGATCGCGGTGGTCGCCAACCGGCTGCGCCCAGGCTCCCTGGGCATCGACGCCCGCGGTCAGGTACGCCGAAGTCTCGACCGGTTCGCCGGCATCCGTGATGTGTGGTTCGTGCCGCAAGATCCGCGCTCGGCTGACGGTGCGCTCCTGGCCGCCCGCCCGATCGCAGACGTTGCCCGGCGATCCCCGATCGTGTCCAGCGTGCGACGGTTTGTGGCTGAGGCGCTCGCCGTCGATACTCGCAAAGCTGCGTAGTTCGAGCATCCATGCCGGGGCTCTAGGCTGAAACGATGTCGACCCTCAGCGATCTTGTCTATGCCCAGGGGCGTTCCACCGGTGCGGATGTCGAATGGCTCCACCGCCTGGCCGGGGACGGTCAGCTGTTGGCCGATCTCGCGTTCGCCGACATCGTCATCTGGGTTCCGACGACGGATGACTCGTTCGTTGCTGTCGGCCATGCCCGCCCCAGCGGCGCTGCGACCCTGTTCTACCGTGACATCGTCGGCGACCCGGTTCGCCCCCAGTGGCGGACCCAGATCCGCGAGGCGTTCTTCTCGGGAATGATCGTCGACTCGGCATCCCCGGACTGGTTCGAAGAGACCCCGACCCGGGTGCGTGCGGTACCGATCGTGCGAGGGGCCGGCTCCGGTCGCACCACGGTCGGAGTCCTGACCCGTCACACCAATCTCGGCGAGACGCGTACTCCTTCGCGTCAGCAGATCACCTTCAACGAGTGTGCCGACGACCTGTTCGGGATGGTCGCCTCGGGTGACTTCCCCGATCTGAGCGCGCCGACCGCTCCGCGGCGGGGTGCTCCGCGAGCTTCGGATGGTCTCGTGCGCCTCGACGTCGATGGGACCGTGACGTTCGCGAGCCCCAACGCACTCTCGGCATTCAACCGTATGGGATTCGAGGACGAGCTCGAGGGAGAGTCGCTCGTTGAGGTGACGACGGAGATCCTTCCCGAGAAGCGCCAGTTCGACGAATCGCTTCCGTTGGTGGTGACGGGTCGGGCGCCCTGGCGCGCCGACATCGAGGCGCGGGGGGTGACGGTGAGTCTGCGGACCATCCCGCTGCGTGATCACGGGACGCGCATCGGTGCGATCGTGCTGTGCCGAGATGTCACGGAGCTGCGCCACCAGGAGCAGGAGCTCATCACGAAGGATGCGACGATTCGCGAGATCCACCACCGGGTCAAGAACAATCTGCAGACCGTCGCATCGTTGCTTCGTATCCAGGCCCGCCGATCCCACACGGAGGAGGCTCGCGAGGCGCTGACCCAGGCGATGCGTCGCGTTTCTGCAATCGCCGTCGTGCACGACACCCTGTCAGAAGGACTCACGCAACGCGTCGATTTCGACGATGTCTTCGATCGTGTTCTCAAACTCGTCGCCGAAGTGGCAGCCGCGCCGACCACGCGCGCGCGGACCCGTTCCGTGGGGCGCTTCGGCACGCTCCCGAGCGAGTACGCGACGCCGCTGGCACTGGCACTCACGGAGCTGGTGACGAACGCCGTCGAGCACGGCCTCGCAGGCAAAGAGGGCGACGTCGAGATCGAGGCCGAGCGGGACCCCGAACGACTCCTGGTGCGTGTGCGCGACAACGGCGTGGGGTTGCCGGAAGGCCAAGTCGGCCGAGGCTTGGGCACCCAGATCGTGCGCACCCTCATTCAGGGAGAGCTCGGGGGCACGATCGATTGGCACACGCTCGTCGGAAGCGGCACGGAAGTCACAATCGACATCCCGCTGCGCTACATCGCGCTCGATTGACGACGGCCTGACGCCGCCGCATTCGAGGCTGTCAGCTGGCGCGGCGCGCGCGGGCAGCGCGGCGCTTGAGGGCGCGGCGCTCGTCTTCGGAGAGCCCGCCCCACACACCCGAGTCCTGACCGGATTCCAGAGCGTACTGCAGGCAGATTTCGGTGACGGTGCACCGGGCGCACACGGATTTTGCCTTCTCGATCTGGTCGACCGCTGGACCCGTGTTTCCTACCGGGAAGAACAGCTCGGGGTCGACAGTCAAGCAGGCGGCCTTGTCGCGCCAATCCATAGGGGGTGCTCCTTGATGGGGAATGAGCATCGGGCCACGGGGGCGGTCGGATACTCTATGAGGTGTACGAGAAGATGTCTCGTCCCACGACCTTGTGGGAGCACACGGCTTTACCCATCGTCCCACAGCCGTTCACCCGAATCAAGGGTTCATTCGTGAGGACGGTGCAAGAACGCTATGCGCGGGCCGAGAGTGATCGGGAGGTCAATGCAGTGACACGCTCGATGATTGCCGCTCGAGCGGCGGGCGTGATCGTGCTGCTGGAAGCAGCGGGGCTCGGGGCGCTCGCAGCTTGGGAGGCCGTTGCGGTCATCGCCGGCGATACCGCAGCGCTCGACAGTGCGATTGCCCTGATCGTGTTGACGCTGGCCGGAGCTGCGATCGTCGCGGTGTTCGGCATCACGACGTGGCGAGGGTTGTCCTGGGGGCGCTCGGGAGCGATCGTGACGCAGTTGTTGATCCTTGCCGTCGCCCTCGGAGCTGCAACGGGCCAGTACGCGCACCCGGTCACGGGCGTCGTGATCGCCATCCCGGCAGGCGTCGCCCTCGTGCTCCTGGTGATAGCGGTTCGCGGCGCGGCCCCGTCAGCGCGGGAAGACTAGAGACCGAGCAGGCCGCGGATACGGGCAACGTGACCCGTCGCCTTGACGTTGTAGAGGGCGTGCGTGATGACGCCCTTCTCGTCGAGGACGAAGGTCGAGCGCAGCACCCCCTCTGTCGTCTTGCCGTACATCGTCTTCTCGCCCCACGCTCCGTAGGCCTCGTGGACGGCACGGTCGGGGTCGCTCAACAGGTCGTACGGAAGCGCGTCGCGTTCGCGGAACGCCCGCAGCTTGGCGGGAGCGTCGCGCGAGATGCCGAGCACCACGTACCCGGAGCTGCGAAGCGGCTCGACACTGTCGCGGAAGTCACAGGCCTCCGTCGTGCACCCCGGAGTCATCGCCTGCGGGTAGAAGAAGAGGATGACGCCCGTGCCCCGAAGATCGTGAAGCGAGACATCCGTCTCGTCCTGGTTCACGAGGGTGAAGTCGGGCGCAGCTGTGCCGGGTTCTAGACGCACTGTCATACTTCCACCCTAGAGCCGCGCGTTCCCCGCCGTGCCCTCGATAGCGCCGCGCCGGCGCTCAGGGGCGATCTGCGAACGTCGTGAGCAGACGCTGCAGCGAATCCAGCCGCGCTGCCGCCTCGGGCCCCAGACGTCCCGCTGCCACCGCCTCCGCGATGGCGCAATCGGGCGCATCCGGCAGGTGGGTGCATCCACGCGGACACTCCCGCGCAACCTCGGCAAGGTCGGTGAACGCCCGCAGAATGTTGTCAGGATCGACGTGACCGAGCCCGAAGGAGCGTACGCCGGGGGTGTCGACGACCCATCCCGTGCCCGAGGGAGCCTCGTAGCGCAAGGACACCGTCGAACTCGATGTGTGTCGTCCCCGACCGGTGACCTCGTTGACATGTCCCGTCGCCCGATCCGCGCTGGGAACCAGAGCGTTGACAAGGGTGGACTTGCCCACCCCTGAGTGTCCGACGAAGACGGTGCTGTGACCGACCAGCGCGGCACCGATCCGCTCGAGCGGCATGTCAGAGCGTGCGCTGGTGAAGACTTCGAGGTCGAGTCCCGCAAAGTGCGCCAGGAACTCCGCCGGGTCGGACAGGTCGGTCTTCGTGATAACCATCAGGGGGCGGATGCCGGCATCCAGCGCGGCGACAAGGTAGCGGTCGACCAGGCGTGGGCGCGGCTCCGGGTCGGCGGCGGCGATCACGATGAGCATCTGATCGGCGTTGGCGACGATGACACGCTCCACCTGATCGGTGTCGTCGGCGCTTCGCCGCAGGAGGGACGTGCGGGGCTCGATTCCGACGATCCTGCCGAGGGTTCCCTCGTCTCCAGAGATATCTCCCACAACCCGCACGCGGTCACCGGTGACGATCGCGGTGCGGTGCAGCTCGCGTGCCCGGGCGGCTGTCACCTGGCGTTCGGCATCCGTGTCTTCGCCGACGAGCACCGTGTAACGGCCGCGGTCTACCCCCAGGACTCGTGCGATCTCGGCATCCGCGTGGCTAGGGCGGCGCTTCGTGCGCGGCCGGTTGGCTTTGGGGTTCGGCCTGACGCGAATATCGCTCTCGTCCATGCCGAGCTCATCGTCATCGTCGACGTCCCCGAGCCAGCTCACTCCGCGTCGTTCCCTTCGAGCATCGAGGCCCACAGCTGCGGGAACTGCGGCATTGTCTTCGCGGTCGTTCCGATGTCGTCGACCACGACGTCATCGACGGCGAGGCCGATCAGGGCGCCGGTGGTCGCAATGCGGTGATCATGGAACGCTTGCCACACCCCGCCGTGGAGCGGCTGGGGAACAACGCGCAGACCGTCCTCGAGCTCGTCGGCGGCGCCGCCGAGCGCGCGCAGGTTTCCAACGAGCGCTGCGATGCGGTCGGTCTCGTGGCCGCGGATGTGACCCACGCCGGTGATCGTCGTCGGCTCCGCGGCAAAGGCGGCGAGCCCGACGATCGTGGGTGTCAGCTCACTCGCCGTTGACAGGTCGATGTCGATGCCACGGATGCCGCGTCCCGCAGCGACGGTGAGGGCTCCACCACGACGCGTGACGCGGGCACCCATGTCGTGCAGGATGGTCCCGAGCATCGCCCCTGGCTGGGTGGAGTGCGCGGGCCAGCCTGTGATCGTGACGCTGCCGCCGGTGACCATGGCAGCTGCCAGGAACGGGGCGGCGTTGGACAAATCGGGCTCGATGGCGACGGTCTTGCCGCGGGGCGGCTGCGGAGGCACGATCCATTCCCGCGGGGAGGGTCTCTCGACGTGCACACCGCGATGCGCGAGGCATTCGATGGTCATGTCGATATGGGGCATGCTCGGCAGCCGCGACCCGGAATGGATGAGGTGGAGACCGGTGTCGAAACGGGGCGCCGCGAGCAGCATCCCGGACACGAACTGGCTCGAGGCGCTCGCGTCGATCACGACTTCACCGCCGCGGATGTGACCGTGTCCGCGCACGCGGAAGGGGAGTGCCCAGCGACCCTCGTCGTCGACATCGACGCCCAGGTCGCGAAGCGCCCTGATCATCGCTCCCATCGGTCGGTGCAGCGCGCTCTCGTGCGCGGTCAGCATCACATCGCCCTCGGCCAGCCCAGCAATGCCCGCGATGAACCTCATGACAGTGCCCGCTTGACCGCAGTCGACTGTCGCGCCGCGAAGCCCGGAAGAGGTCGCGCCGACCGATCCGGATGCGCTGGGAGGGGTGACGACCAGGTCAGGCCCGAAGGGGCTGTCGCCCTCGACGGCGTCTATCTGGACGCCGAGCGCCTCGAGGGCGGCCACCATGCGCACGGAGTCGTCGGAGTGCAGCGGAGCGTGGAGGGTGCTCGGAGCATCGGCAATCGCCGAGAGGATCAGTTCGCGATTGGTCAGCGACTTGGATCCGGGGACCGCCAGACGGGCGGCGACCGCTTCCACGGCGCGCGGAGCTGACCAGCCGGATTCTCCGGAACCGGTCGGGGTGGAATATCTCTCGCCGCTCATCGGTTCCTAGCCTAATGAGGGACGGAAGGAGCCCGATGACGATCGCTATAGCGCCGGACGTAGACTGGCGCGTGATGACTGATCAGGCCGAGGCGCCGGCCGACCCGCGCACGCAGTTCGAAGAGCAGGCCCTGCCGTTCATGGACCAGCTCTATGCGGCTGCGATGCGAATGACACGCAACCCCGCGGATGCCGCAGACCTCGTGCAGGAGACCTTCGTCAAGGCGTACGCCTCATGGTCGAGCTTCACACAGGGAACGAACCTGAAAGCATGGCTTTACCGCATCCTGACGAACGCGTACATCAACACGTACCGCAAGAAGCAGCGGGAACCCTACCAGAGCGCTATCGAGGATCTCGAAGACTGGCAGCTCGGCGGGGCAGAGTCCACGACCTCAACGCGTACGCGGTCGGCGGAAGCCGAAGCGATCGACCACATGCCGGCATCCATCGTTAAGGACGCACTGCAGTCGATTCCCGAAGACTTCCGCCTCGCGGTCTACCTTGCCGATGTCGAAGGCTTCGCGTATCAGGAGATCGCCGACATCATGAAAACCCCCATCGGCACCGTGATGAGCCGTCTGCATCGTGGCAGACGGATGCTGCGGGAGCTGCTGGCCGAATATGCGACCGAGCGGGGCATCTCGGTCGCCGCCTCGAGGAGCGAGACATGACTGACTGCGGCTGCGCTAAGGCCACGCGGGACTTGGAGGAGTACCTGCGAAACGAGGTGTGCAAGACCGAGCACGCCGACATTCGAGAGCACCTTGAGCAGTGCCCGGCCTGCCGTGAGGAGGCGCTCGTAGCGACCACTCTGACCGAGGCTGTCGCACGAGCGTGCAAGGAGACAGCCCCCGAGGAGCTGCGCGACCAGGTGATCTCGACGCTGCGTGCCGCACAGGCGGCTCATCACTGATCCACAGGATCACCCTCCCCACGTCGAGCGCCTCGCTGTAGTGTTTCGGCGCGACAGTGTGAACGGGAGGTGCGCCGGTGGCGGCTGTCGAGCCTGCACGGCCCGATCTCGCTGCGCTCAGAAGCCTGAGCGTCGTCAGACGGTACATCACGGAACACCCCGTCGCGCTGTCCGCAGCGGGCATTGTCCTTGCGTGCGCAGCTCTCACCGGAACGTTGTGGGGCGACGACGGATCGCTCTGGGGGGTGGGTCCGGTCGCGGTTTTCTCCCAGGGGCGCTGGTGGACGCCGCTGACGGCGATCTTCGTTCCAGATTCCGCTATTGACGCGATCCTCACGGTCCTGCTCGCGCTGACGGGCTTCGCGTACGCCGAAAGGGTGCTGGGCCGCCTCCGGCTGCTCTGGGTGACCCTTGCTGTTGCCCTCGCCGGCAACCTCGTCGCCACAGCCTTCCATGCCCTCCTATGGACCGTGTCAGATCTGCGTCCCGTCGAAGCAGCAGAAACGCCGGTGCTCGACCCGGCAACGGCGATGGTTGGTGCGCTCATGGCTGCCTCGGCGCTGGCATCCGCCCTCTGGCGTCGCCGCATCCGGGTCGTCGGTTTCGCCGTGTTGGCCATGTTCGCCCTGTATGCCGGCGACACCGACGCCTGGTATCGCCTCATGGCCGCCCTGCTCGGGCTCCTGCTGGGGCTGTGGCTCGTTCGCGGAACCCCGCGACGTTCCTGGCACCGATCATCCACCCGCGAGACGCGCTCCGTAACGGCACTGGTCGTCGCGGTGACGGGCCTCGGTCCGCTCGCGGCGGTGCTGGCCGGCGGCGGACGTGGGCCGTTGTCGTTTGCCGTTTCGTTCTTCACCCAGTACGACGAGAACCTCGTCGATCTGTGCGCGACTCGGTACAGCCCGCTCTGTGACCATCAGCTGGCTGTCGTGGTGACGCGCGGTGTCGGTCCGGGTCTGATGGCGCTCGTGCCGGTTGCCCTGCTGCTGGTCGCCGCCCTGGGTCTACGCCGTGGTCGGCGCTCTGCGCTCGTCCTGGCGGTTGTGGTCGAGGCGCTGATCGGTGTCCTGGCGATCTGGTCCGTCATCGCGGGAACCGTCTCGGTCGGCCCCTGGGGCGATCCGACCTGGCTGGAGTACGGGCTGTGGGTTGTCGCGGCAATCGGGGTGTCACTGGCCATGGCCTGTGCGCTGGTCGTGCTGCGGCGATTCTTTCCCGTCCGGGCAGATCGTCGCGCTGTGCTGTGGTTCACCGGAACGGTCAGTGCCACTCTTGCTGCCTGCGCTGCAACCCACCTCGTCGCCGAGTCGATCTTCCGGCAGACCTACGTTCAGCGCGTCAGTGTCACCGACCTTCTGGTCGAGACGCTGCGCCGGTTCGTCCCGCCATCGTTCCTGCGCAACCTCGGGCAGCCGCCATACCCTACTCACGGTGCCGCGCTGCTGATCTACCAGTGGGTGGGTGTCCTGTTCTGGGCGGTCTTCATCGTCGCGATGCTGCGGATGTACCGATTCCCGCAGCACGCTGTCGTCGCCGACGACGAGCGCTATCGCCGGTTGCTTCGCCGCGGCGGCGGAACCCTCGGGTTCATGGGAACCTGGCGCGGAAACGACCACTGGTACACCGCCGACGGCACAGGAGCCGTGGCGTTTCGGCGGGTGGGTGATGTTGCCCTCGCTATCGCGGACCCGCTGTGTGTGCCCGGTCAGCGCGATCAGACGGTGCGGGCGTTTGTTGATCATTGCGCAGATCAGGGATGGTCGCCGGCCTTTTACAGCATCCATGACGAGTTCCTACCGATCTTTCGGGAGATGGGCTGGGCCTACACATCGGTCGGTGAGGAGACAGTGATGGTACTCGCCGAGCTCACACTGACGGGGAAGGCCTGGCAGAAGGTGCGCCAGCCGATGACGCGGGCTGAGAGAGACGGGTTTGTTGCACTGTGGACGCGATGGGATGACCTCACTGCTGACCAGATCGCCCAGATCAGAGAGATCGACGAGCAATGGGTCGCCGACAAGGCCCTCCCCGAGCTCGGCTTCACGCTCGGGTCGATCGAGGAGGCGAAGGACCCGGATGTGGCGCTGGTACTCGCGGTCGACCCCGAAGAGCGTATCCAGGTCGTGACGAGCTGGATGCCGTCGTGGCGATCGGGTCGACGCGTGGGGTGGACCCTCGACTATATGCGCCGCCGCGTCGACGGTCCCAACGGTCTCATGGAGTTTGTCATCGTCAAGACCGCGCTTCGAGCCAAGGATGACGGGCTGGAGGTAGTGAGCCTGTCTGGTGCTCCGCTGGCGAGTAAGCCGGGCGGCGCCGCTGAAAGCGACCGCACGCTGCTCGCATCGCTTCTCGAACAGGTGGCTGCCGCACTCGAACCGGCGTACGGCTTCGCGTCTCTCTTCCGCTTCAAGAGCAAGTTCCGGCCGGAATATCGCACGCTGTACCTCGCGTACAGCGACCCCGTGGAACTTCCGGGCATCGGTATCGCAGTGTTGCGTGCTTACCTGTCGGAGCCGTCGGCTCGCGAGCTCGTCGCAGTGGCCCGGGCCGGATACGGCGGTGCTCGATGAGACAGTGGTTCCTGACGCTCGAGCTGATCGATAGCCCGATCCTCGGTGTCCTGTGCGCGATCGTCGTCGCGTTGGCCGTTGTGATCGCGTGGCCCGCCCCGAGACATCCGTGGCGCTGGCTGATCGCCCTGGTCGCTGGCTGTGTCGGCGGCTTTCTCCTCGCCGTGGTCGCCGAGGCTCTCGGCGCCTTCGACGGACCGTTACCCGATCACGCGGCGCTGTGGAT
>NZ_JASBSF010000329.1 GCF_030149085.1 Microbacterium sp.
TCTGCAGGAGGTCTTCCTCGAGGTGTGGCAATCCGCCGCGCGCTTCGCTCCGAACAAAGGCCAGGGCAGATCCTGGGTGCTGACGATTGCACACCGCCGAGCCGTCGACCGCGTGCGGGCTTCGCAGGCGAGCGTCGATCGCGACATCCGGGTCGGGTTCCGTGACATCGACGTCGCTCACGATGGCGTCGCCGAGCAGGCGGAACTGCGGATCGAGAGCCGACGAGTAACAGAAGCACTCACCGCCCTTCCCGAATCACAGCGCGAGGCCCTCACCCTCGCGTATTTCGGGGGTTACAGTCAGAGCGAGATTGCGGCGCTCGTGGGGGCGCCGCTGGGAACAGTGAAGACCCGGATGCGTGACGGCTTGTCGCGCCTGAGAGCAGAGATGGGGGTGGCCTCATGAACGAGCAGGAGTTCGCAGAACTGTCGGCGGCATCCGCCCTCGGTGCCCTCGACGCTGAGCAACAGCAGGCCTTCGACCTCGCTCTCACGATGCATCCGGAGTGGCGCGGCATCGCCGAGCGCGACCTCGAAACCGCGGCCGCGCTCGCCTATTACGCCCCGGAAGTCGAGCCGCCTGCCGAGCTTCGGCACCATATCCTCACCCGCGTCGCACTGGCGCCGCAGACGGATGCCCTACCTCTCGGTGTCGTACCGCCCCCGAGCACCGCGGCGATACAAACCCAGTCCCGGACGCGCTGGATGCGGAGCATGTTCGCCCTCGCGGCATCCTTCGTTCTTCTCGTCGCGCTCGGCTTCACCGCCGTCAGCATCAACGACTGGGTGAATCGTCCGCCCGAGGTCGTTGCGCTGCAAGAGGTCCAGTCGGCGCCGGATGCGCAGTCGGCGACGGCGCAGATCGAAGGCGGCGGCGAGTCCACGCTCTACTGGGCAGACTCGGTCGGAAAGGCCGTCATCGTTTCGGACGGACTTCCGCAGATCGCCGACGATCAGAGCTACGAGCTGTGGTTCGTGCGCGGCGACGAGTCTCCGATACCGGCGGGTGCGTTCGCGGCGAGTGGGCAGCGAACCGAAACGTGGATCCTCGACGGCGAGATGGAGCCGGGCGACACGATCGCGATCACGATCGAGCCCGCCGGTGGTTCCCCGACAGGCGAGCCGACATCGGACGCTGTTGTCGCCATCCCGACCTGAGCGACGCCCGTCGCGACTACCCTGGTGCGGGTGAGTGACGACCCGCGGCCCTATCACAAGCCCGTCCGCAGACCTGCCGAGCTGTTCGACCGGCTGTTTGCTGCTGAAGACCCCGCAGAGGTCTCTCGCGTCGCGCACTCCACGGCGCAAGCGCTGCTCTCGCGCGTTCGCGCCAACCCCGACGAGGCAGTCGTCGATCGCCTGATCGCGTTCACCGCCGAGCACGGCATCGATGACATAGCTGAGCTGTGGTCTCGTTCCCCAGCGAAGACGCTGCCCGGAGCGCTGTGGCGTCTGTATCTCGTACAGCTCATGATCCATGACGACCCGATCACGGCGGCTTTGACCTACGAGAGGGGCCGCGCTGCCCTCGATACCGCGGACGCTCTGGTCGCCGGGGCTCCCGTGCCGGCAAGCCCTGACGAGCTCGTCACCCTCGTCGACACGATCCTGCGCGGGCTCTTCCGCGGTGACTTCGCCGTAGCTCTCGATCGCGCCGCCGCGTTCTGTCGGGTGCAGGCCGCGGGTGCCACGTACCTGGCTGACGACTACGACGCAACCGAGTCCGACCGCAGCGCAGCCTTCACCACCCGCGCGCTGCGTCTGAGCGACTACGCATCCGATCTGAGCGCCTGCGCGGCTCTCTGGCGCCGCGAATCCCTTACCTGACCGAGTCGCCTGCCCCCGGCATCCTGCCCCGAGATGTGCGGGTTCGGCGCTCTGAGGCGGGCGCGGGAGGACGCAGTCGCGGCGGATGCGCAGACCGACCGGGCGCGAAAGTGCCGGGCCGCAGAACGCCGCGGTGCTGGTGGGGGCCTTGCGGGGCGAGAGGCGCCCTGTGCCCCGGCGCGAAAGTGCCGGGCCGCAGAACGCCTCTCGGCGCATGGCCGCTCGTAGCGGCAGAAGATGGAGCCCGGGGTTACTGCGGCCCGGCTATGACATTCTAACCGCGTCACCGGACCGGGTATTCCCGCCGCGTAGGCTTCATCGCATGGCCACGAGTTACGCCCTGATGATTCAACCTGTCGATGGGGATGCCGACCGCGCGGACTTCGCTGACACGTTTGCGTCGGTGGATCCCGCGGCGCCGGCTCTGAGCGTGGGTGAACTGAGCACGCAACGCGGCGACGGGATCTTCGAGTCGATCGGCGTCGTCGACGGACATCCGCAGGAAGTCGATGCCCACCTCGACAGGCTTGCGCACTCCGCGCGCATCTGCGACCTCCCGGCGCCGAACCTCGCGCAATGGCGGGCCGCCATCGCCGTCGTTGCCGCGCACGCCCCGGCGGGGGAGTCGGTGATCAAGCTCATCCTCAGCCGCGGTATCGAGCACGGCCCGACGCCCACCGCGTGGGTCACCCTTGCCCCGGCGGCTGATTTCACGGCGGTGCGCGAGCGCGGCATCCGTGTTGTGACGCTTGACCGTGGATATGACTCCACGGTTCCCGCCCGGGCGCCGTGGCTGCTGCTCGGTGCAAAGACACTCTCGTACGCCGTCAATATGGCCGCCCTTCGTGAGGCGCACCGTCGCGGGGCGGATGATGCGATCTTCGTCACCACCGACGGTTTCGTGCTCGAGGCGCCCACGGCATCCCTGGTGCTGCGCCGAGGGGATCGGTTCACCACTCCTGCGCCGACCGGCGGCATCCTGCACGGGACGACACAGCTGAGCATGTTCGCCTACCTGCAGGAGTGTGGCTACGAAACGGGATACGAGCAGATCCTGACCGAGTCACTGGCGAGCGTCGACGCGGCATGGCTCGTGTCGAGCGTTCGGCTCGCGGCGCCCATCACCGCAATCGATGGCACATCGCTCCCGACCGATGCCGCCTTCACAGCCGACCTGAACGCTTATCTTCTCAGCCCCCGCGACTGACACATCCGTCCTCCGGCCCAGACCCTGACGACGTCGCAACGGCGCACGGTTTGCGCGACACGCCGGTGCCGGATGCGGCGTCCCGGCGCGTCGACACATCGATGCGCCGTTGCGACAGCCGCCTGCCGAGCGCGCCGAGGATCGCAGCCTCCACGAGCTCCCAGTCGTGTACCACGAGGGAGTAGTCGAAGCGAAGCGTCGTGTAGCCCCAGATCGCGGCGTTCGCGTCCCTGACCAGATCCTTGTGCCGCATGCGGACGCCGTCGTGGTTGTCACGGCCGTCGACTTCGATCAGCAGGCGTTCGCCGATGACGGCATCCACCCGACCGACGCCGAAGACCGACACCTGCGTTCGCACGCTCAAGCCGAGGTGGCGGAGGCGCCAGCGAAGGAGGGACTCGAGGCCGCTGTCGGCATCCTCTGTCGGGCCAGGTCAATGGCTTCTCGCGCCGCAGCATTCGTGTGCCGCCGGAGCCAACGCAGATCAGCCGCGTCGGCCCGCCGCTGCCGCAGTGCGGACTCGAGCACGACGAAGAACTCCTCGACTCCGCGGCAGTGCAGAATCTGTCGCAGGATCTGACGCACGGGCGGTGCCATCGTTCCGACGCCACTTCGGCCGTCATCCCAGTGCTCGATACATTCGCATCCGTCGTGCTTGTAGCAGTGTCGAGAGGGGAGCCAGACATGGACCTCGGTGGCATCATCGAGCACCCAGAGTCCGAGATGCCGCGCTGCTGAGACACACGCCAAGGTGCCACCGTGGGCCGTCGCGAGCAGGAGGTCACGGCAAGCCCAGGGGCGTGCGTACAGTCCCCGGCGCACGCGTGTGATCGCACCCCAGTGCAGCGCGGTGCGCACCCAGGGATACCCGAAGCCGCGAGCGCGAAGCTCCGCCACGGTCATTACGGCCAAAGGCGCATCACACACACCGTCAGGCTCCGTCGATCACGTGTCTTCGCGTCATCCGGGAACCGTAGATGTGCGAACTCGTGCTCCCCGATGCCTTGGGGAGGAGTGGTTCCGCGCCCCTCGGACATGCGTCGATTCCGGGGCGCCGTGTCGCAACGGCGCATAGCTTCCTCGACACGCCGGTGACGGATGCCGCGGCCTGGCGTGTCGGCAGAAAGGTGCGCCGTTGTGACCGAGGCGGCGCTGCCGGGTACTTGCTCGGTCCCGGGGCGCCGTGTCGCAACGGCGCATAGCTTCCTCGACACGCCGGTGACGGATGCCGCGACCCGGCGTGTCGGCATATGGGTTCGCCGTTGCGACCGAGCAACGCGGGGGTGTGACGAAACGGATGTGGGGGCGGGGCCAAACGGCCGCGCCCCCTCCTCCGAAACGGATGCTTATCCGAAGCGGCCCGAGACGTAGTCTTCGGTGTCCTTGACCTTCGGGCGGGTGAAGATCGTGGTGGTCTCGTCGTACTCGATGAGCTTGCCCGGCTTGCCGGTACCGGCGATGTTGAAGAACGCGGTCTTGTCGGACACGCGT
>NZ_JASBSF010000172.1 GCF_030149085.1 Microbacterium sp.
TGGGGCGGGGGGGGGGGTTGACGGGGGGGGTGGGGGTGGGGGCTGGGGATCCGCGCCGGGCCCGCTCCCGCACGTCCCGCAGCCGGTCAAGCGCGCGGCGTACGGCTTTCTTGGCGGTCTCGCGGGAGATCCTGGCCCGGAGCGCGACCTCATCGATCGGTAGGTCAGCGACCACCCGCCAGACGATGAGTTCGACGTCACGAGGATGCTCCTGCGCCAACTGCTTCAGCGCTTCTTCGATCGTGACGCGAGTGGTGACAAGGGTGCTCAGACTCGGAGAGCGGACGTCCAGAGCGCGCTGCAAGCGTTCTTCGACGAGCGGATCGTCAATCCCGGCGAAGTCGACCGGATCGGTCGGCCGACGCTCCGCATGACGATACATGTCGATCGCCGCGTTCGTGATCACGGTTCGCAGCCACGCCTTGGGGACGAGCGGAGTTCCGTCACCGGCCTTCGGGAGCGGGTCGCGACCGAAGGTGTGAAAGTACGTCTCCATCACTCGCGTGATGAGGTCCTCACGGTCAGCCGCGGGCCAGCCTGCGTATTTCGCGGAGACGACCTTCGTGATCTCCCGTTCGACTGCCTCGAAACTCGGGTTGTGCGTACCGTTCCTGCCGAACTCGCGCATCGCCAGCCTCCCTCGTGGGATTCAGCGTAGGGAGTGGGTGCGACATCCGACTGCGCGTTCATCATTTCGTTGCCTGGCTGTCCCCGTTCGTGCATTCCCGCCGTATGAGTCTGTGCCGGTGTTCAACCCCTCCGGCGGAACGAGGGAATCATGACCGAGACGACAGTGCCGATCGTGACGGCGAATGTGAGCAGACTCACCGCGAGCCTATGGATCGGCGGAGACCTCGACACGAGGCGCATGGCCACGGCACGCGCCCAGCTCGCGGAACTCATGGCGGCGGGCATCAACACGATCATCGACTGCCGGGCCGAGTGGGACGATGCCGGCTGGGTCACCGAAGACAATCCCCAGATCGACTACCTCTGGATCGGGGTGGATGACGCGGGCCAACGGATGCCGTACGACTGGTTCGACGAGGGCACGGCCTACGCGCTCGAGCAGATCGCCGGCGGACACGTGGTGTTGTCGCACTGCCACATGGGCATCAACCGCGGTCCCAGCATGGGTTTCGCGATCCTGCTGGCGCTCGGGTGGGATCCGATCGAGGCGCTGGACCTGATCCGCCGTTCGCGGCCGATCGCTTTCGTCGCCTACGCCGAAGACACCCTGGACTGGTGGCTCCACACGACAGGCGCGGCCGCCCCGGATCGGCGCCGCCAGCGCACGCGCCTCGCGCAGTGGCGGCACGAGAACGCGATGGATGTCGCGCGCGTCATCCGTCGCATTCGCACGGCGGGGGTGGCGTGATGGGAGCCGAAGGTCGCGATGAAGGGCGAGGCAGGCGTTCTCGAGGTTCGAGCTCCCGCGAGTGGCGCAGCGGAGCGCGGGCGGGTGGGGCTCGATCGGAGCTCGATCTCGCTCACGAGTACGCCGCGGACTGGAAGCGCGGAGTGATTCAGCGTCAGCAGGCGAGCTCGCGGTTTGACAGGACGATCTATGCGACGACCGGAGTGAAAATCGCGCGGGGCGGCCTACCAGGATTAGGTCGGCGACGGTGACACCCAGGGGGATAGCTCAAGCGCCGACGGATCACACATCTCCGTCTACGCGAATTGCTCCCTTACGGAGGGAGATCTGCCCGCGAGTTCCGGCCGTCGTTCGATCCGAGTCCACGCTCTCGTCACTCGGAGTCACTCCATCGATCCGCACCGTCGAGACTGCATCTGCCGTGCCTCTAGAGGAGCGCGCTATGGTCGAATCGTGTGGCCGATGAAGGTGCAATTTCGGAGCGGGGGAGCCTGATGGGGGAGCTTGACCGGGTGAAGGTCAGGAAGGTTGGACAAGAGGGCCAAGAATTAGCTGTCCTTGAGTTTCAAGGCCGGCTTCGGGAGCAGGTGATCGAGAGCTTCCGTCAGAACTACCTAGCGTCTGGCTCCTATATGCCGGACGCGCGCGGGCTGTCCCCACAGAGTGCTCAGTCCATTGCGCTCGCTGGAACGGCGGCCGGCGCTACGGCAGTATCAGCGACCTTCGCGCCAACCCTCTTCATGGCAACCGCAAACCCGGCGACGCTCATGCAGCTCGGAGCGGGTGTTGGCTCTGCAGTCATGGGTCCTACAGGAATTGTTGCGCAGGCGGCATTCATCCCCGTGGCCGCTTCTCTCCCGGTGGTCGCGCCGATTCTTGCGATGCAAGCGATCACGGCGGCCGTCATGTTGCGTGAGTTCGAGAAGGTCGACAAGAAGCTTGATTCGATCAAGGACCTCCTCAACAGCACACTCGCGCGCGCCGAAGCGACGCACGCGGCAGAACTGCTGACGGCCACGCGCACTGTCGACGAGGTGTACGAGCAGTGCATGATTGAGGGCGCCTTCTCTCACGACATGTTGATTAGGCTCTCGATCGCCGAGCACGACATCCGTCGACTGGCGATGCGGTTTCGGACCCTTGTGGAGTCTCACTCGGTCGAGCAAGCCGACGACCCCGAGGCGGTGGGCCGGGCCAACTATGACGCCCATAGTGCGATGTTCGGATCGTTCGTCGAGCTACGGATCGCTTACTTGCGGCTCTGCGTTGACATGCAGGAGAACCCGAAGTCGGTCGAGCGATCGGTGTCGAGATTGCGCGGGGCGATTGTTGACGCAACCGAATTCTGGCAACGTCTCCGCAAGAGATCAGAGGTTTTGAAGGCCGCGGTCGCTGAACACGAGCGCAATCTCAATGACATGAACTGGGCAGAGCGACTCATTGGGGGTCGAGGCGCGTCTGCGGAACGCAAGCTGGATGCGCTTCGGGACGCGTACATCAGCACGATGGAGAGCGAGCTCGCGATCATGGAAGGGTTTGACTCGGCCATCCAGTCCGCAAGACAGGCGCTTACATCCCTCGACGAACAAGACCTCGATGCCGATGCGTCGCCGACGCTCGTGTACTGGGAGGACGAGGCGGGGCAGCACTCCTTCTCGACGTCGCAGCTCGCCGTGAAGCCGGTGTAGCGATCACCTCATGGAGGGTGTCTGGGGCCACGTCTAGTCTGGAAGACTTTCACGCGCCGACGGGGCGGCAGAGTCTGGGGGAATGAAATGAAGAGCTGCAAGGTGGGGGCGGTGAGTATCGAAGTACTCGAAGGTCGCCATTCGATCAGGGTCGTCCCGCCAAGTCAGTGGCATAGGGACAAGACTGCGCGCCCTGCGCACGCGGTGCTGGCCAATCTGAAGGCCGATGACGGTCTTCGTGCACAGGTCTCGCTGGTGCGGTGGGATGCCGACGACGAGGTGTCGCTGGGCTACACGGAGCTTCTTGCGGGCCCCTCCGACTACGAGCGGCTCGAGGATGCCGGAGCAATTTCCCCAAAGCTTGTCGGCGACAGATTGGTCGCGCGAGTCCGCGCGCTGCGTTATGGAACAGATGGGCGAGCCACGGGCGCGGCAGTTGAGTGGTCGCAGATCAGCGAATGGGCTGGCGGCGACGCGCAGGCGTTGCTCGCCGCGCTCGGCGCGACGCGCACGGGGGCCTATGGCGTGCTGCTGCCGAGCGCAACCCGATTCAAGACCGAGCCGGCCATCGAGGTGCCGCTCGCCGACCCGGCGGCGTTGTTCGCCGTCTACGCGCTCACGCGCGTGGTGCCGATCATGATCGGCTACGGCAAGGACCCCGCGGAAGGCCCGAACGCATGAGCGGCGTGGACGTCTCCATCGCGTTGCCGGAGGACGAGACTCCCGGCGAACTCATCAAGGGCTACTTCACCCTTATGCGCTCGTTCGGTTGGGATCTCTATGTCACAAGTCACTTCGCGCTGCGGGAGTCGCTGGGTTCGCAGTGGTTCGCGGCTCGGATCAGGGCGCTCAAGGACTCGGACCCGAAGAACTGGCGGCCCAACCATCGCTTCGAGCCGCAGGACCCCGGTGTGATCCTCCGCGACTACATCTACGAGCAGGACTCTCCGTATCTGAGCGTTTTCGGCGGGCATTTTCAGAAGAATCTCGTGGCGAAGAAGGTCCTCGCCACGAGGAACACATGGTTCCACTTCGGCGACGATCCGACGACCTCCCAGCTTGCGGAGGCGGCGAAGGACGTCCGCGCGTTCGTGCAGTCCAGCGGCATGCACATCGCGGGACGCATCGACGCTCTTGTCGAGCGGCTGGAAGACCTGCGCACCGGACGCTGCCCGGCAGTTGCGGCGCCGCATCCGGCCGCAACGGCTCCTGCCGGCGCCGCCGCCGCACCGCTGGACACCCCAGATGACTTGCCTCGCCCGAGGATCGGTGGCACCTGGGTCGGTCCGCTCCCGGAGTTGCGTTACCGGATTACCCGCGCGGGGGATGTCGTGCACCCCGACACGATGGAATCCGTGCGTTCTAGAGTCAACGGAGACTTCGCCGACAAGGTGCGTGCCTGGACGGCCGTCGAGCCGCGCGGCCGCGAGCTGTGGATCGACGCCGACGGGGCCGTTGGCGGGTTGATCGGCGCGACCCCGCGCCTGCTCGGCTATCTCGGCCCCGATCCGGAGAGCGACGTCGCTCGCGGATTCTTCACCTCGCACTTCTATGCCGTCGAGGGCGACGAGATCGCCGACCTCGACTCGGGCGAACGTCGCAAGCAGTCGTTCGCCGTGGGGCTTGCCGACGGCGCGACGCTTCGGGTGACGACGTATGGCGATGTCCTGGTCGTCGGGGACGCAGACGGTGCGGAGCGGGTGGCGACGGTGATGCCAGCCGATTGGTTTCCGGGGCACCTGGGATGAGAACGGGAGAGACGTACATGGCGACACCCGATAGCTTCATCGTCGACAACACGAACGAGGAGTGGAAGGCGCTCCAGTATCTACGGGAGTGGTGCGATCTCAGCGAGGCGATCGACATCGCCACGGGGCACTTCGAAATCGGCGCGTTCCTGGCCCTCGATGGCGCGTGGCAGAAGGTCGACCGCATCCGCCTCCTCATCGGTGGCGAGACGAGCCGTACCACCGCCGACGCGATCGCCGCCGCGCTCGACACGTCGATCAGGGTCGAACGCCAGAGTGGAGATGCATTCCTCACCGGTGTCGAGGGCGTGGTCGACGGTATTCGCTCGGGCAAGATCGAGATCCGGGTGTACAAGCCGAAGAAGTTCCACGCCAAGGCCTACATCACCCACGGCCGTCACCGTGTCGTCGGCTCGGCGGCGCTCGTCGGCTCGTCCAACTTCACCCGGCCGGGGCTCACGCAGAACGTGGAGCTCAACGTGCGCTTCCAAGGCCCCGAGGTCACTGAGTTGCAAGAGTGGTACGAGGAGCACTGGCAGACCGCCTCGCCGGTCAACTCAGAGTTGCTCGCCGTGCTCGACCACAACGTGCGCGAGTTCACCCCCTTCGAGGTGTACACGAAGGCCTTGCACGCGCTCACCGCGGACGCCGATCCCACCGACAAGACGTGGGAGGAGTCTGAGTCGGTGATTTATCCGCAACTGGCGCCCTACCAGCGCGAGGCGTTCCACTCGCTTGTGGAGATGTCGAAGCTCTGGGGCGGCGGGTTCCTCACCGATGGCGTCGGCCTTGGCAAGACGTTCGTCGGCCTCATGCTTACCGAGTACTACGCCGTCCGGCAGCGCAAGAACGTGCTCATCATGGCCACGAAGACCGGTCAGGATGCCGTGTGGAATCCTGAGATCAGGGATCGGCTTCCCGACCTGTACGGCGGTCAGTTCTCGAACGTTATCGTCAAGGCCCATACCGACCTCACGACGAAGTCGGGGGCTGCGGAGATCGAGCACCTGGCGAAGCGCGCCGATGTGGTGATCATCGATGAGGCGCACAACTTCCGGAACCACGGAAAGTCTCCCACTGACGAGAACCCTTGGGGCTCGCGCTGGTGGCGCATGCACGAGATCTGCAGGGACAAGACGGTGTTCCTACTGACCGCCACGCCGATCAACAACACCTTCTTCGACCTCGTTCACCAGGCCGAGCTGTTCACCGGCGTGGATGAGGACTCGCACTTCGCGAGCATCGGTGTGAACAGCCTCCGTAAGTACATCGTGAACCTCGAGAAGCCGTTCAAGCAGGTCGTTCCCGATCACGCGACGATCGACCAGATCATGGCCGACGACAAGCTCTTCCAGTCGATCATCCACCAGAACTCCCGCCGCTACGCCGTCGAAAGCGCGAAGGTGGCGGGTGGTGCCGAGGTAATCTTTCCCGACCCGCAGATTCCCCGCGCGGTCCCGTACTCGTTCGGTCTGCTGTACTCGCCACTGTTCGACGAGATCCAGGCCGCTTTTAGCCGCGCCAATCCGCTGTTTGTGCTGCCGATGTACTATCCGCTGGCGTTCTCGACCGACCCGAAGGTCGACACACGGCTGGAGAACCGGCAGCGGCAGGTGGTCGCCCTGATCCGCACAATCTTCCTCAAGCGGTTCGAGTCGAGCCTTGCCGCCTTCGCCGGTTCGTGCCTGGACCTCTCGGCGAAGGTGCTCAGGTGGCTCGACGTGAATGTCAAGGCTGACGCGACTAGCGAGGCGGATCTCGCCGCTTGGCGCGCCGCGAACGAGCCGACGCTTCAGGCGATTCACGACACCTACCGGTCGACCATCGACGAAGGATGGCACGAGGAAGACCTCACCGAGGAGGAGCTCGAAGAGCTCGACTACAACCTCGTCGGCGGCGGCTACCGACTCGACGACATGATCGCCGCTGCATTCGACGACCTGGACCAGCTGACCAGGTTCATGAACCTCGTGCTCGCTGGTGCAGGCCTTGACGACAAGTTCGCGAAGCTGCGGACGCTGTTGATGGGTCCCTCGAGCTCCGAGAAGGCGACGCTCGACGGGGAGGTGTTCACCGAAGAGTTCCGGACACAGCCGGTGATCGTGTTCACCGAGTTCGCCGACACCGCCCGTTACCTCCACGAGGAGCTTCTGAAGGCGGGTCTGACGGATGTCGACCGCATCGACGGTAGCCGCAAGGGTGACCGATACGCGATGATCAAGCGCTTTGCCCCTTTCTACAACAAGGTCGGCAAGCGAGACCGTGCAACACAAGAGCCCCTGCGTGTGCTGATCTCCACTGACGTACTCAGCGAAGGAGTGAATCTCCAAGACGGCACGCTTCTGGTCAATTACGACATCCATTGGAACCCCGTACGGCTCATGCAGCGCATCGGCCGCGTCGACCGGCGCATGAACCCCGCCATCGAGGCGGAACTCGTCAAGGAAAGGCCGAAGGCCAAACGGACCCGAGGCAAGATTCAGATCCGCAACTTCCTGCCGCCCGACGAGATCAACACCCTTCTGCAACTCGTCGGCCGCGTCGAGGGCAAGACACTGATGATCTCCAAGACACTCGGGATCCCTGGGGGCAAGCTGCTCGACGCCACCGACATCTTCGATGACGTGAAGGTGTTCCAGGCGTTCAAGGACGAGTACATCGGCGACATCTCCCCGCTGGAGGAGCTGCGACTCAAGTGGCTCGAACTCGCCAAGGCCGACCCCGAGTTGGAGGCCCGTACCGAACGGCTCCCCGATGGCATATCTGTGGCGAAGGACGGCAAGCCCAAGGGTCTCTTCATCTGCCGCAGAGTCCCCACGCTTACGAAGGTCGACGACGACAGCGACCCCGCGTGGAGTCTCAGTCCCGGTCGGATCGAGTGGAGCCTCAAGACCAATGATGAGGTCGAACGCGGGCCGCTCACTATCGACCACGCCATCAACGCCGGTGTCGACACACCGAAGGCAACGTTCTCCGACCGGGGGACCCTGCACGCGGCACTGCGCGAGTTTGAACGAGCAGAGACCAAACTTCTCCGGAAGGATGTGCAGCTCCCGATGGATGCGCCGACGCCTCAGACGCTGTGCTGGATGGAGATCGTATGAATGCCGATGATGCGCGCCTGCGCGCTCTGATTAAGGCCGCGCCGAGTTCGATCGGGGGCCTCTTCTCACTGCTCTACGAGGGCCTCGACTGGCCGATCTACGACATGGCCTTGGAGGCGGATGACATCCTCATCGACTGGGCACCTGAGGAGCTCCACCTTGATCCCGACCATGTCGCTCGGCTCACTGGAATCTCCCAGATCCCTCCATTGACGGCCAAGCAGAAGTTTGGCGCGTTCTATCTGCGGTTTGAAGGTGGGCAGTTGCCGATCGGTGCGGTACGGCGTCTCGTTCAGCAGCTTGTGACGAGCAAGCGCGGCAAGGGCGGCGGCAAGCTGCCGACATGGAAGTTGAGCGACCTGCTGTTCTTCTGCCACGCCGACGGCAGCCAACCCGTCCTCCACGTCGTGAACTTTCAGGAGAGAGAGGGAAAGCGCGTTCTTCGGGTTCTCACTTGGAACGATCAGCCCACCGAGACCCGCTTGAGTCTGCTTGCCCGTCGCGCTCTCGACGAGCTGCGGTGGACGAGCGACGAAGGCCCTCGTGTCGTCACTGACCGGTCGGCCGGGGTCGGATTCTCCGGATATCGGGAGGGCATCAAGAGTGCGAAAGCTCTCTCGCGTCGCATGGCCGAGGTCGCGCAGGATGTACGCGACGAGGTGAATGGTCTGCTCACGGTCGAGACGGCCGACGGCCCCATGCGTTCGCTGTACCGCAACGTGCAAGAGAAGCTCATCGGTGACATCACATCCGAGCGATTCGCCGACGTCTACGCGCAGACGATGGTCTACGGACTGCTCACGGCGCGAATCGCCCACCCGGAGGACTTCAAAGCTGAACAGTCGCTGTCAGTCATCAAGTTCGACAACCACTTCCTCGACGCGATCTACTCGCGCTTCCGCGACGAGACCGACGAGGTCATCGATGTTGACGAGCTCGGGCTCGCTGACCTCGCTGACCAACTTGCCAACACCGACGTCGATGAGCTGCTCGCTGACTTCGGCGCAGACAACCAGCGGGACGACCCTGTCGTCTATTTTTACGAGGAGTTTCTCGCTCAGTACGACCCACAGCAGCGGAAGGACCTGGGCGCCTTCTACACTCCCAAACCCGTTGTCCGTTACATCGTCAAGACTGTCGACGACGCGCTCAAGTCATTCGGACTGACGCTTGGCGTGGCCGATTCGACGACGTGGAGGCAGTACGTCGCTGACCACCCCGACATCGAGATGCCGGCAGGCGTGAACCCTGATGATGCGGTCGTGTCGATGTTCGATCCTGCCAACGGCACCGGGACGTTCCTCGTTGAGTGGCTGGAGCAGGCCAAGCGCAACGCTGGGCAGGCTGGGGCCGACGCCGCTCTGAAGCACGCGTCCGCGGTCGAGATCTCGCTCGCCTCCTATGCCGTGAGCCATCTCAAGGTCTCGCTCGACCTGCCTGAAGGCGCTCGGCAGAAGGCGCGGCTACCGATCTACCTTGGTGACACCCTTGGCATGCGGCGCCGCGAGGGCCTGAAAGGTATTGACGACCCGATCGGCGATGAGGGCCGCCTTGCAGATCGTGTGAAATACGACCGGCACCACAACGTGCTCATCGGCAACCCTCCCTATGACCGCGTCGAGAGCGAGGGTACCGGCGGGTTTATCACGGCGCGCACCCGCGGTACGCAGGCCGAGGGCTTCCGTTCGCTGTTCGACGACATCTTCGACGACGCCCGCAGGCACGTCATATTCAGCGCGCACGCTAGCCTGTACAACCTCTACGTCTACTTCTGGCGGTGGGGGATCTGGAAGGTATTCGAGCAGAACACCGGGCCCGCGGTCATGTCGATGATCACAGCATCCTCGTGGCTCGACGGTGCCGGGTTCCTTGGGCTGCGTCGCCTCGCCCGTGAGGTCGCTGACGAGATCATCGTGCTCGACCTGCACGGCGACGGCCTCGGCGCGCGCAAGGACGCGAACGTTTTCGACATCCAGTCGCCAGTAGCGATTGTGACCCTCACACGCCGCGGTCGAGGTGACCGCTCGAGGCCCGCGTCCGTGCGGTATGCGAGCCTCTTTGGCAAGAGCCGCGATGAGAAGCTCTCTATCCTGTCGGAGCTCGCCGCGGGTCGCGCTCGACTGGATACGATGCCGGCAAGTGGCGACTGGCACAGCCCGTTCATCCCGGTGACCGGCGGGGCAGACTGGGCCAGCTGCCCGAAACTCACCGATCTCTTCCCTTGGCAACAGCCCGGAGCGATGATCAGTCGAACCTGGCCGGTCGCCCCTGATGCGCGGACGTTGAAGCGGAGATGGAGCGCCTTCACCCAGACAGGCGTTCCTGACGAGCGCCTCGCCGCATTCTCGCCATCGAGGACGGGGCGAACGATCAGCACAAAGGTGGCGGGCATGGCGAAGCTGATGGACTTGGCCGCGGGTGATGCACACGAGTCCATCGTTAGGTTCGGGATGCGGTCGTTCGATCGGCAGTGGACATTCGAGGACCCTCGTCTTGCGAAGACCGAGAGCCCGTCCCTGTGGGCATCGCTGTCGAAGGAGCAGGTCTTCCTCACGACGATGACGACGACCAGCCTGGGCGATGGCCCGGCCGCGACGCTGACGACCGCGGTCCCTGACAAGCACTTCTTCAGCGGTCGCGGCGGCAAGGACATCATCCCGCTCTACCGGGACGCGAAGAAGACGCCTAACGCCGACCCGAAGCTGCTCGCAGCCCTGACGGGCCGCCATCGCGCGGTCGAAGCGAGTGCTGCCGCGGTGACCGTCGAGCGACTGTTCGCGTACGCGTTCGGCGTGCTCGCCGGAGCGGACTACCGGGCCCGGTTCGCTGATGGGCTTGAGACTCCGGGTCCACGCGTGCCAGTGACATCGGACCCAGCCCTCTTTGAGCGCATGGTTGCACACGGCAAACAACTCATCTGGTTGCAGACGTTTGGCGAGCGATTCAGTGAGGGCGCGATCTCCACCGCTGGCATCGAGTGGTCGAATGAACCGACGCGTCTGCCGGACGGCAAGACCGATCTCGCCTACGACGCCGCCAAGCAGACGCTGCGCGTCGCCGACGGCGCGCTGGTTGGTGTCCCTGCTGACGTATGGCGCTTCAGCGTCAGTGGGATGGAGGTCATCCCAAAGTGGCTTGGTTACCGCATGGTGAAACCCGCTGGCCGTGCCGCCTCAAGTGATTCGCCTCTTGACCACATCCGGCCAACAACATGGGCACGAGAGTGGAGTGACGAGCTCGTCGAGATCGTTGCGGCGATCAGGGGAACCCTGGCGGTGCTGCCCGATGGGATCGCCTTGCTTGACGAGATCGTGGCCGGTCCTCTGATCTCAGCCC
Organism: Microbacterium sp.; assembly: GCF_030149085.1. Lineage (GTDB taxonomy): Bacteria > Actinomycetota > Actinomycetes > Actinomycetales > Microbacteriaceae > Microbacterium. Next base: position 11,255 of record NZ_JASBSF010000172.1, read on the forward strand.
AGGAGCTGCCGGCGCCTCCCGCGGCACTGCGTCAGCCTCCGAAGACGAACGGGGGCGATCACAGTGGGCTCTTCGCTGACGACTTCAGCTGATGCTCGTCGCGAACAGGGCGTGTGTCGGGCGAGCGCTCGGCCACATCCCAGGAGCGGGGCCGTGACATGATCCGCCTCGGTTACCACCCCATTCCTGACGACCTGGATGCCGTGCTTGGTCGCGCGAGGTTTGTACGCGCGATTGTGATGGATGAGTCGATTGACGGACTCTACGATGCCGTCGACTCCGTTCGGACCGCTCCGCTGCCCGACGCGCAGCTACCGGCCGGACTGTACTGGTTTGACGGTTTCGTCGATCCATTGATCATGCAAGTGGGAGCGGGCCCGACGGGCACTTCTGATGAGCTCGCACTCGATGTCTGGGATGACGCGGTCGAGCATCCTCTTGCGGAGGCGCTCAGGTGGGCCGAACACCTGTGGGATACGGGACTCCCGGTGCCCGCACCAAAGTTCGAAGTGGGTGATCGCGCACTGACCGTGCCGGCAGGTGCCGATGTGGAGGTCAGGGCACGGACGTTCGATCACGGTACGTGGTCCTACCGCGTGCGGGGAGACGGTGGTCTGCGCTCCGAGCTCGAGCAGAAGCTCGCACCGATCGACGCCTCTGACCAGCCCGATGAGTGGGTCCTCGGCGAGCGTTCATCCGCTGCGCGGTTCGGCGCGACCCTCACTCGGACCAAACTCCGCGGTCGCTTCGCCGACACGATCTACTCGTTCCGGGCGACGCGAACCGTGTTTCGCCCCTACCAGTTCAAGCCGGTTCTCAAGCTTCTGCAGACGGGCCAGGCGCGGATACTCATCGCTGACGAGGTCGGTCTCGGTAAGACGATCGAAGCCGGGCTCATCTGGACGGAGCTCGAAGCCCGCCACGAAGCCGATCGTGTTCTGATCGTCTGCCCGTCGGTGCTCGTCGACAAATGGCGCGACGAGATGCTCGAGCGATTTGGGTTCGATGTCATCCAACTTGACCGGGATGAACTCAAGCGATTTCTGGAGCAGCACCGCGAGGGGCGCGTGCCCCGACGAAAGTCCTATGTGGTCTCGCTGGAGACGTTGCGCACATGGGATGCGCTGGAGGAACTCCAGGACAATCCGCCGGAGTTCGACCTCGTCATCGTGGACGAGGCGCACTCAATGCGCAACAGCGAGACCAAGAGCTATCAACTCGGCACCCAACTGTCCGAGTGGACGATCGGGTCGAACATGGTCTTCCTCACAGCGACACCGATCAACCTGCGTGAGACCGATCTCCTTCATCTCCTTGGCCTGCTCGAACCGGCTGACTTCGACACGATCGACGATCTCGAAGCGAGACTCGAACCAAATGCGGTTCTCAACGAGGTTGGTCGCATGCTCACGCGCCAGGATGTGCGCGGCCGCGACTTTGAAGAGGTGCTCACCCGGCTGAGCGGCCTCGTCTTCGAGAAGGCGATCACGCTTCGACCGGAGTTCGGAGACCTCAGAGACATCCTCCGTCGCGCACCGCTGGCGCCCAAGGATGTCGCGGAGGCTCGTCGCCACATTGGAGAGCTCAATGCTCTCTCCACGACGGTGACCCGCACGC
>NZ_JASBSF010000173.1 GCF_030149085.1 Microbacterium sp.
CCCGGCCTCGAGGGCATCCATGGCGGCACGCTCGCGCTCGAACACGCGTGCGGGCCCTTCGAAGACGTCGCTGTCGAAGCCCGCAGACTTCACGACGGCTCCCTCGGGGGCCATCGTGCCGTGCAGGACCGTGATGCCGCCTGTCTCGTGGATGGGGTTGTCAAACGCGTGGATGACGGTGCCGTCCACCGGGTCGGGGTTCAAGTCAGCGAGGTTCTCAGCGAGGGTCTTGCCGGTCACGGTGAGCGCGTCACCGTGCAGCAGCCCCTCATCGAGCATCGCCTTCATGATGACCGGGATGCCACCGTGGCGGTCGACGTCGTTCATGACGTACTGGCCGAACGGCTTCATGTCGGCGACGTGAGGAACCTTGTCGCCGATGCGGTTGAAGTCGTGCAGATCGAGGTCGACGTCAGCCTCGCGAGCAATCGCGAGGAGGTGCAGCACGACATTCGTCGAGCCACCGAGCGCCATCGCGAGGGCGATCGCATTCTCGAATGCTTCCTTCGTCAGGATGTCGCGGGTCGTGATCCCGAGCTTCAGCAGGTTGACGACAGCCTCGCCCGAGCGATGCGCGTACGCGTCGCGGCGGCGGTCAGCCGACGGCGGTGCCGCAGAACCCGGAAGGCTCAGCCCGAGGGCCTCGGCGACCGAGGCCATCGTGTTGGCGGTGTACATGCCGCCGCACGCTCCCTCACCGGGGGCGAAGGCGCACTCGATGCGCTTGAGGTCTGCTTCGCTCATGCGGCCCGACAGGCACGCCCCGACGCCCTCGAAGGAGTCGATGATCGTGATGTCCTTCTCGGTGCCGTCGCTGAGCTTGACCCAGCCCGGGGCGATCGAGCCGGCGTAGAGGAAGACGCTCGATAGGTCCAGGCGGGCGCTGGCCATCAGCATCCCGGGGATGGACTTGTCGCAGCCAGCCAGCAGAACGGTCCCATCGAGGCGTTCTGCCATGACGACAGTCTCGACAGAGTCGGCGATGACCTCGCGGCTCACGAGGGAGAAGTGCATCCCCTCGTGGCCCATCGAGATGCCGTCGGAGACGGAGATGGTGCCGAACTGGAGCGGGTAGCCGCCACCGGAGTGCACACCCTCTTTCGCTCCCTGAGCGAGGCGATCCAGGCTCAGGTTGCAGGGGGTGATCTCGTTCCAGCTCGAGGCGATGCCGATCTGGGGCTTGTCCCAGTCCTCGTCACCCATCCCCACGGCGCGGAGCATTCCGCGGGAGGTGGTGGCTTCGATGCCGTCGGTGACGACCCGGCTCCGAGGTTTGATGTCAATGGTGCTGTCGTGCGGGGCCATGCTCGAAGTCTATTCCTGCGCGTGGCGCCGCTGCTCCGCGAGCTCCGCCAACGTTGCGGCCATCGCAGGGATGTTGGGCACACTCACCCGCGCAGCAGTCTCGCCGTCGCCCACGTGGATGCCGAGATCCTGCGGCTGCAGGCTGCGCAAGGCATCCTCATCAGTCGTGTCGTCACCGGCGAACAGCACGGCGTCGGCATGGACGCGCTCACGAAGGTTCGCGATGGCGCTGTCTTTGCCCTCGTGACGGAACGCATACTCCACGATCTTCTTGCCGGTTCGGCGCCGCCAGTCGGGAGCTGCGCCGGCGACCATCTCGTCGACGGCAGCGGCTGCCTTCTCGCCGGCCTCCTCGGTGGCATTGCGGGTGTGGACGCCGAACCCGAAGGTCTTCGGCTCGATCCAGACGCCCTCGTAGTCCGAGGCGATCTCTTCGGCACGAGCGCGCAGCAGGTCACGGAGGCCCCGCTCCGCGTCATCCTCAGCCGGCTCGACGGCGCCCTCACTCGGGAACCAGTACTCCGCGCCGTGCGAGGCGGCCAGGGTGATCGGCGAGTCATCGGTGTGCTCGGCGATGATCCGCAGGTCAACAAGGCTCCGTCCCGACACCAGGGCCACGACCGTGTTCGGCAGCGCGGCCAGGGCATTGACCGCGTCACGCGCGGCGGGGAGCATCCGGGCGGTCATGGGGTCTTCCACGTGGGGCGAAAGCGTGCCGTCGAAGTCGAGGGCGACCAGCAGGGTCGGGACACCCGCGACAGTGGCGAGAGCTTCTCGCACCTCGAGGGCAACAGCGTCGGAATCGGGATGGGCGTCGGGAGTCGTCATCTCGGGCTTTCGGGTTCGGACGTTCGGATGTCTCAGCGCTTCGCGGTGGCGAGCGCTTCCAGGAAAGACTTGGACCAGTCGCTGACGTCGTGTTCGAGCACGCGCCGTCGCAATGATCGCATCCGTCGCCCCTGCTCAGCGCCCGGCATCTCGATGGCGCGCATGATTGCGTCCTTCATGCCACCGATGTCGTGCGGGTTGATGCGGATCGCCGACCCGAGCTCGTCGGCAGCGCCGGCGAACTCGCTCAGCAGCAGCACCCCGCGGTTGTCGATGCGGCTCGCGACATACTCCTTGGCGACGAGATTCATGCCGTCGCGCAGCGCCGTGACGAGCATGACATCGGCGGCGAGGTATAGCGCAACCATCTCTTCGCGCGGGAACGCCTGGTGCAGGTAGCGGATGGCGGTGTGATCCATCGTGTCGAAGTCACCGTTGATGCGGCCAACCGTCAGCTCGATCTCGTCGCGCAGTTGGATGTAGGCCTCCACACGTTCGCGACTGGGGCTCGCCACCTGCACGAGGGTCGCGTCTTCGACGCTGAGCTTGCCGTCTTGCAGAAGCTCGCCGAAAGCCTTGAGGCGATGGCGGATACCCTTCGTGTAGTCCAGCCGGTCGACCCCGAGCATCACCGTCTTGGGGTTGCCGAGGCTCTCGCGGATCTCCTTGGCCCGGGCCTGGATCTCGGGACGCTGCGCGAGTTCGATGTACGACTCGGCGTCGATCGAGATCGGGAACGCCTTGGCGAGGACGTTTCGCGTGCTGCCGTCCTCAAGAGGCACGGTGATGCCCGAGGCCTTGGTCGTGTAGTGGAACTGGCGACGCACGGCGCGGGCGAAGTTGCCGGCATCCGCCACCCGCTGGAAGCCGACGACATCGGCCCCGAGGAGCCCCTCGAGTACCTGACGTCGCCACGGCAACTGTGAGAACAGGCCATATGCCGGGAAAGGGATGTGGTGGAAATAGCCGATCGTGAGGTCGGGCCGCATCGAGCGCAGCATCGCCGGCACGAGTTGCAGCTGGTAGTCCTGAACCCAGACCGTCGCACCCTCGGCGGCGGCGTCGGCCGACGCTTCGGCGAAGCGCCGGTTCACATCGACGTAGGCATCCCACCACACGCGGCGATACCGGGGAGCGGCGATCACATCGTGGTACAGGGGCCAGATCGTGTCGTTCGAGAACCCCTCGTAGTAGTTCTGGATCTCCTCGACACTGAGGGTGATCGGCACCAGATGCGTGCCCTCGAAGTCGAACGGCTCCAGGTCGAGGCCCGGCTTGCCGGCCCACCCCACCCAGGCACCTTCGGCCTTGCGCATCACGGGCTCGAGCGCTGTGACCAGACCACCCGGAGAGCGCCGCCATCCGCCGTCGTCATCACGGTCCACAGGGAGGCGGTTGGCAACGACGACGAAATCAGCTTGCGACACGCGAGCTCCTTCACAGTGGCGGACGCGGGCGCTCCCAGGCTAGCTGCTTCACCGGGTTGCAGGCCGGGGGTGGACAGCGGCGAGCTGATGTGTACCGTGGTTCGCATGGGCAAGTACCTCTTCGGAACCGGCATCATCGGAGCAGTCATCTCGGGCTTCTCGCTCCTTCGCGCGCTCCGGGAGGAAACGTTCACGTGGCGAACCGCGCTGGCATGGATCAGCTGGGCCATCACTGTCGCACTGGCTGTCGGGGCGATCATCGACATGCGTCGCATCGACCAGGGCAAGCCGGTCCCCGCCGACTCCCCCGCCGCGCGGCGCCTCAAGGACTAGGCAGCGCTGATCCCGCTCAGCGCTTGAGGATCAGCGCGTCGCCCTGACCGCCGCCCCCGCAAAGCGCGACTGCGGCGGTCCCACCACCGCGGTGCAGCAGTTCATACACGGTGTGCACGACGAGCCGGTTGCCCGATGCGCCGATCGGGTGACCGATCGCAATGCCGCCGCCGTGGATGTTGACGACCTCGTCGGGCAGGCCGAGCTCTGCTTGAGAGCGTGCAACCACCGCACCGAACGCCTCGTTGATCTCGACGAAATCCAGATCGGAAGCGGCGATTCCCTCTCGCTCGCATGCGGCCAGGATCGCCCGGGCAGGTTGGGCGTGGAGGGTGTTGTCGGGGCCTGCGACCTGACCCGCTGACCCGATGACGGCGAGCACGGGCCAGCCGTTCTCATCGGCGTGCGCGCGGCTCGTGACGATCACGGCCGAGGCGCCGTCGGAGATCTGCGAGGAATTGCCCGCCGTGATGGTGCCGTCTTTCGAGAAGGCAGGACGGAGGCCGGCGAGGGTATCGACTGTCGTCTCGGCACGGATGCCCTCGTCTCGCGTCACCAGCTTCGGGTCGCCCTTGCGCTGCGGAATCTCTACGGGAACGATCTCGTCGGCGAACACCTCGGCTTCCCACGCGGCAGCTGCGCGCTGGTGGGAGCGGGCGGCGACGGCATCCTGATCTTCGCGCGTGACCTCGTAGCGGGCGTTGTGTCGCTCTGTCGAGCCGCCCATGCTCTCGCGGTCGAACGCGTCAGTCAGACCATCGTGGGCCATGTGGTCGAGCACCTCGATGGATCCGTACGACCAGCCCTCGCGCGAGCCCATGAGCAGATGCGGCGCCTGCGACATCGACTCCATGCCCGCCGCGACGACGACCCGGGCATCTCCGAGGCGCACCATGCGGGCGGCGTCGATGACGGCAGTGAGGCCCGACAGGCACACTTTGTTGATCGACGATGCGTGAACATCCCAGCCGATCCCGGCGCCGATCGCGGCCTGGCGGGCAGGGTTCTGTCCCGCACCCGCGGGAAGCACCTGGCCGACCAGAACGGCGTCGACGACCTCGGGGCCGATCCCGGCCTTCTCGAGCGCACCGCGGATCGCGATGCTGCCGAGGGCGGTGGATGGCAGCGATGACAGCTGCCCCTTCAGGCGGCCCTGCGGGGTGCGTGCGGCGCCGACAATGACGACATCCTCGTGGTTCATGCCTCCACCTTAAGGTTGCTCGACACGGTGATCTCGGGCTCGGTCGCAGCAACGATATCCTCGACGCTGACGCCGGGCGCAAGCTCGACGAGCACGAGTCCCTGGGGCGTCACGTCGAGGACCGCCAGGTCGGTGATGATGCGGTCGACCACACCCTTGCCGGTCAGCGGCAGCGAGCAGTCGCTGACGATCTTCGGCGTCCCGTCTTTGGCGACGTGCTCCATCAGAACGATCACCTTCGCGGCGCCGTGCACGAGATCCATCGCCCCGCCGGGACCCTTGACCATCTTTCCGGGGATCATCCAGTTGGCAAGGTCGCCGGATGCCGAAACCTGCATCGCCCCGAGGATGGCAGCGTCGATCTTGCCGCCGCGGATCATCCCGAAGCTCGTCGCGGAATCGAAGAACGCGGCGCCCGGCAGGGTCGTCACGGTCTCCTTTCCGGCGTTGATGAGGTCGGGATCGACGTCCGCTTCCTGCGGGTAGGGCCCCACGCCCAGGATGCCGTTCTCGGACTGCAGCACGACGGTGATGCCGGCTGGAACGTAGTTGGGCACGAGGGTCGGCAGCCCGATCCCCAGATTGACGTAGGCGCCGTCGGCGAGTTCCTGCGCGGCGCGGGCGGCCATCTCGTTGCGGGTGAGTGCCATTTCAGGCTCCTTCCGGGGTCACCGAGACAGTGCGTCGCTCAATGCGCTTTTCAATGTCGGAACCCACTTCGACGATGCGGTGGACGTAGACGCCGGGCAGGTGCACGGCATCCGGATCGATCCGACCCGGCTCGACCAGTTCCTCGACCTGCACGATGCAGATCCGGCCGGCCATCGCGGCGAGCGGGTTGAAGTTTCGAGCTGCCTTGTTGAAGACGAGGTTGCCGTGGCGGTCGCCCCGTAGCGCATGGACCAGGGCGTAGTCGGTGACGATCGCTTCCTCGAGCACATACTCGCGCTCGCGACCCGACACCTCGAACGTGCGCACGTCCTTCACCGGTGAAGCGACGGCGACGCCACCGGACCCGTCATAGCGACGCGGCAATCCGCCTTCGGCGACCTGCGTTCCCACACCGGTCTGCGTGTAGAACGCGGCGATCCCGGCGCCGCCAGCGCGCAGCTTCTCGGCGAGGGTCCCCTGAGGGGTCAGCTCGAGCTCGAGTTCACCCGAGAGGAACTGCCGCTCGAACTCCTTGTTTTCACCCACGTACGACGAGGTCATCTTGCGGATGCGCTTGTCGGCGAGCAGGATGCCGAGGCCCCAGTCATCCACGCCGCAGTTGTTGGACACGATCGACAGGTCGCCGACGCCGCGGGCGTGCAGGGCTTCGATCAGTGCCATCGGGTTGCCCGATAGGCCGAACCCACCGACGGCGAGGGTTGCGCCGTCGGGGATGTCGGCGACGGCCGCGGCCGGCGACTCCCAGGTCTTGTCGATCACGGATGAACTCCTTTGGTCTGCCGGTTCGTTCCGGGTCGCCGCATTGCGCCGCACCCGCATGGCCATCGTTGCCGCGCGGGACGCGCTGACGCCAGCATCCGCTTGCGATGTGGACACCACCGCGACTACCGTCCACATCATGGACACCCATCGATCCGTGCCGGGCGCGCAGGCGATCGCGCGCGCAGCCGCGTTGCTGCGCTTGGTGTCGGCAGGGGGCGCCGCGGGACTGACCGTGTCGGAGTTGGCGCGGCGGGCAGACCTCACTCGGCCGACCACCCACCGGCTCCTCACCGCGCTGCGCCACGAAGGGCTCGTCGACCAAGACGAGGCACGTGGCACCTGGATGCCGGGTCCCGAGCTCTATCTCATGGGCGCGGCCGCGGCATCGCGCTATGACATCACGAGCCTCGCTCGCGACATCGTGCGCTCGCTCGCGGTGCGCACCGAGGAGAGCGCCTTCCTCTCGGCCCGTCGGGGCGACGAGACAGTATGTCTGCTGCGCGAGGAGGGAAGCTTTCCCATCCGCTCGTTCGTGCTGGCTGAGGGGGTGCGGTTTCCTCTGGGCGTCGCCTCGGCGGGACTCGCGATTCTGTCGTTCCTCCCAGACCACGATGTGGACGCCTATTTCGAGCGGCATCCCGAGCTGTCGGAGCGGTGGGGCGTAGCTCACGCCCCACCGCGGCTTCGAGGGCGCCTGCGTGAGACGCACGAGCGCGGCTATGCCGTCAACCCGGGCCTGATCGTGGCGGGGAGCTTCGGGGTGGGAGCTGCGGTCTTCACGCGCGAGGGGCACCCGCAGTGGGCGCTGAGCCTCACGGGAGTCGAGTTCCGATTCGGTCCCGACCGGCTCCCCGAGCTCGGCCGCATCCTGCTTGCCCACGCCCACCAGCTCACGACGCGGGTGGCGGCAGCACGCGGCTGAGACGATTCGGGCGAACGGTGACCCCGTCACCCCACGGGATGCTCGTGCGCAACGAGCGCCCGGACCGCTTCACCGACGACAGCCGCACCCGGCTCACTCATCACGATCGTGTAGTGGTTGAGGTCATCGAGCCGCGTGTGCTTGATGCTCGGATACGCCGCGAGAACACCCTCGAGGTACTCCGGTGCGTAGAGCCCGGGCTCCTCGTTCTGCAGTCCGCGCGGCACCGTGATGAGGGCAGCCGGATGCTGCAGGTCGGCGAGTGCCTCCGGGAGTGCGGATCCCGTGTTCATGTCGACAGTGTCATCGACCATCGTCGCGTAGCTCGTCGCCGGTCGCAGCATTCCCGATCCGTCCTCGACGAGGTCGTAGGCGAAGTAGCTCTCGAGCTCGGGAGACCAGGCGTGCGCGAAGGCGGGGTGTGGGCGCCAGAACTCGAGATAGTCATCGATCGATCCAAACCGCATCGACAGTCGCGCCGCGGTCGGTCCCAGCACGTAGTCGGCGACGGCATCGGCGTCCATACCCGCGGGAACGTCGAGGGGCAGCCCTCCGTCGATGAGCAACAGGCTCTCGACGCGAGACGGATGCCGGTGCGCGAAAACGACCGACACGAAGGCGCCCATCGAGTGCCCGACGACCGGGATGCTCTCGATTCCGAGATCGTCGAGCACAGCCGCCAGGTCGTCGGCGTGGGCCGCGAGACCCGCAGGTCCCGCGACCTCATTGCTGCGTCCGCGCCCGCGAAGGTCGGGGGCGATGGCACGAATCCCGGGGAGCTCTTCGACGACGAACGGCCAAGCCAGGTGCGATGAGGTGACCCCGTGGACGAGGAGCACCTGCGCGGTCTGCGGAGCCACCGGGTCCCAGACACCGACGTGAAGGTCACCCCCGGGGACGGCGACGTCGACAGTGCGATAGGTGTGCGCGCTCATCGTGCGGTCCACCCGCCGTCCATCGTGTATGAAGCGCCAGTGACCATACCGGCTTTGTCGGAGGCGAGCCATCCCGCCAGGGATGCGACTTCGTCCGACTCCACGAGGCGCTTCACGGCGGTCTCGGTGAGCATGATCTTCTCGACGACCTCGTCTTCGGGAATCCCGTGCACCTTGGCCTGATCGGCGATCTGCTTCTCGACGAGCGGTGTTCGCACGTAAGCCGGGTTGATGCAGTTGCTGGTGACGCCGTGCGGCCCGCCCTCGAGCGCCGTCACCTTCGAGAGTCCCTCCAGGCCGTGCTTGGCCGACACGTACGCGACCTTGAAGGGACTCGCGCGCAGCCCGTGCGCGCTGGAGATGTTGATGATCCGGCCCCAACCGTTCGCGTACATGTGCGGGAGGGCGGCGCGCACCAGCAGGAACGGCGATTCGAGCATCAGCCGCATCATCATTCGATACTTTCCCGGGTCGAACTCGGCGATGGGGCTCACGCGCTGGATGCCGGCATTGTTGACCAGGATGTCGACCTCGAGGCTCAGGTCATCGAGCGCTTCGGTGTCAGAGAGGTCGACGACCCAGGCTTCGCCGCCGATCTGTTCGGCAGCTGCGTGAGCGGCATCCGCGTTGAGGTCGGCAACGACGACAGTTGCACCCCGGGAGGCGAACTCGGTCGCGCACGCAAAGCCGATGCCACTCGCGCCGCCGGTGACCAGGGCCCGTCGCCCCGCAAGGTCCTTCTCGGTCATCGGGACTCCTTCGTGCTTGTCGGCCCGCCCGTCCGGGGCGCGAGCGCGTTGTCGATAAGGGTTGACATCGACGCCATCACGGCGGGGTCAAGCTCGGCGGGCGGGCGACCCTCGGCATCCCGCTCCCAGAGCAGGAACCGCATGCCGATCAGCTCTCCCATGCCCATGAGTGCCCATGCTGTGACCTCGGGATCGAGCGCGGGGTCGACATCCCCGCTCCCCTGGGCGGCACGGAGCCCCGCTTCGTACCCCTCGACGATGCGGGTGTAGTGCAGTCGCAGTGTTTCGGGTGAGACGAACTCCGCCTCGCGCACGACGCGGTAGAGCGCGGGATGCGCGGCCGTGAAACGGAAGAACCCGGCAAAGCCCGCGCGTTCGGCTTCGAGCCGGCTCGACGCTCCAGCCATCGCTTCCGACATCGAGTGCCGAACCCGCCGGTTCAGATCGATCACGAGCGCTTCGAAGATCGCCTGCTTGCTGTCGAAGTAGAGGTAGAACGTTCCGAGGCCGATGCCGGCGCGCTCGGTGATCTTGACGATGGATGCCTCGTGATACCCCTGATCGGCGAATACCGTCTCGGCAGCCTCGAGTAGCCGGCGCCGCGTGGCCTCACCCCGCTTGGTCAGGGGCCGACCCGTGGCCGACGAGACCGGCGTGACATCCTCATCTTCAACGGAAACGCTCATGCGACACCTCCTGAGCCGATGCCACGATCGCACTGGCACGCTCGCGGAGGCGCGACCTGGCCAGCTTGTCGATCGACGACCGAGGCAACCGGTCGACGATCTCGACAGCGATGGGAACTTTGAAGGCGGCGAGGGTGCGCCGCGCGTGAGCAAAGATCTCGTCCTGGGAGACGAGCGCGCCCGTTCGAAGCGTAACGAAGGCGACGCCCCGTTCGCCCCACACCGGGTCGGCGACGCCGACAACGGCCGCGCCGGTGACGAGGGGATGCAGACACAGCGCGTGCTCGACCTCGGCGGGGGCGACGTTCTCGCCGCCGGAGATGAAGATGTCTTTGAGCCGATCGACGACGGTGAACACGCCGTCGCGGTCGCGGTGGACGAGATCGCCGGTGCGCAACCAGTCTCCGTGCATGGCCCGGGCCGTGGCATCCGGATCACCGAGGTACCCCGCGAACACGCTCGGTCCTCGGACCCAAAGCTCCCCTGTCGCGTCCCCGCGGAGGGGAAGCAGCGTGTCGGGATCGACGACCTGGACGCTGACATGAGGATACGGCCGACCGACCGCACCTTCATGGCCGCCGGCGCTGCCTGTCGGGCAATGCAGCACGTTGGGGCCTGCTTCGGTAAGCCCATAGCCCTGCACCAGCTCGACCCCCCGGGCCTGCCAGGCGTCCCGAACCGCGCCGGGAAGAGTGGCCCCACCCACGAGCGCCAGGCGAATCGAGGACAGATCACTCGCGTCCCAGCCACGGGAATCGGCAAGCATCGCATACTGCGTCGGCACGCCCATCATCGCGGTGACCCGGCGCTCTCGGATGAGCTGCAGCACCCGCTCGGTGTCGAACGAGCGCTCGAGCACGACTGTTGCCCCGCCCCACCACGCGAGCAGCGGCTGACAGTTCCAGGCAGCGACGTGGAACTGCGGCAGGACGGTGAGGACGACATCTCCCTCCCCCAGCGGCAGCGCGCGCCCGAGGGCCAGGTTGTTCCAGAAGCAGTTGGCGTGGGTGAGGATGACGCCCTTAGGCGCGGCCTCGCTCCCCGAGGTGAACACGATCAACAGTGGGTCATCGTCACGCACCGGTCGGGCTGGCCGCGGGTCGCGAGCCGGCGGAACGACGCGCTCGATCCCTGCGGTGCCCAGAGCCGTCATCAGCGGGGGTTCTGGCAGTTCGCGGATGGCCTCGCCTGCGGAGACGGCGAACTCGTCATCGACCACCAGCAGCTGCGGATCGCTGCGGCCGAGCGTGTCGACCAGTTCCCGCGTGCTCTGGCGCCACGAGAGCGGAACGAACGCGGCTCCGATCAAGGCGCATCCGAAGAAGAGCACGACGTGGTCGATGGAGTTACCCGCGAGCGTCGCGATGCGCGATCCCGGGCCGAAGCCTGCCCCGGCGAGGCTCCCGGCGAGTTCCCGCGCCCTCTCTGCCAGGTCGCCATAGGTGATCGTCACCCCGCGATCGTCGATCGCGACACGATGCGGTGTGTGCGCGGCGCGCTCGATCAGCCAGCGGCCGATCGTGTGCGACTCGTCTTGTACGTCGTTGCTCACGCTCGAACCTCCGAGGCACCGACCGCGTCGGCATCTGCCTCCGCGTCGTCGATGCTCCGCAGACTATCGCGCACGTGGCGTTCGCCGTGACGACGACGCC
>NZ_JASBSF010000174.1 GCF_030149085.1 Microbacterium sp.
CGGTGATGATCATCTTGCAGGCCTGCTTGGTCACCTCTCTTCCCGATGCCATCGCGACGCCGATATCGGCCTGCTTGTGGGCTGCGGCGTCGTTGACGGCATCCCCGGTCATCGCCACGACATCGCCGCGCTCCTGCATGAGGCGGGCGATCCGCAGCTTGTCTTCGGGGGTGACGCGCCCGAACACGTGGAGTTCGGGCAGGCGCGCGGTGAGCTCCTCGTCACTGAGCGCTCGCAGCTCGGGGCCACTGATCGCGCCGGCGCCGAGGCCCAGCTCCCGCCCGATCGCGGCTGCCGTCACGGCATGGTCGCCGGTGATCATCCGCACCTCGATGCCCGCCTCGCCCGCGATGCGAACCGCCTCGATCGCCTCGGGGCGCAGCGGATCGATGATGCCGACGAGAGCGACGAACGTGAACTCCTCGGCGAGCGACATCGGGTCGGCCTTGGCTGCCTCCTCCTTGCCGGCGAGGTTTCGCACGGCGATCGCGAGGACGCGCAGACCGTTGCGGCTGAGCTCGGCGTTCGCTTCCAGGATGCCGTCCTTCGCGTCCGCGATAGGGACGACGCCATCGGCGGTGACAGCGTGCGAGCAGCGATCGATGACGACATCCGGTCCGCCCTTCATCGTCGCCAGGAACGTCTCGGTGCCCTGCAGCGGCGCGTGGTGGAAGGTCACCATGAACTTGTAGGCGGAGTCGAAGGGAACCTCGGCCTCGCGCGGGTAGGCGCGGCGGCTCTCTTCGGCATCCACGCCGAGCTTCGCGGCCAAGACCACGAGGGCAGCCTCCGTCGGGTCGCCGACGACGACTCCGGCATCCGAAACAGTAGCGTCGGAGTTCAGGCATAGGCCGTAGGCCAGCGGCGTGAAGTCGGGAACCTCCTTGCCTGCGGCGTGACGAAGCGCGCCGGTCTTGCGATAGCCCTCGCCCTCGACGGTGAACCACTGCCCGAGGGCGTAGAGCTTGGTGGCCGTCATCTGGTTGAGGGTGAGCGTGCCGGTCTTGTCGGAGTTGATGGCGGATGTCGCCCCGAGCGTCTCGACGTCGCTGAGGTTCTTCACGACAGCGCGGTGTTCGGCCAGCTGCCGGGCGCCGTACGCGAGCATCCCCTGAACGAAGGTCGGCAGGGCGGACGGGATCGCCGAGACAGCCATCGCGATTCCGACGAGCAGCACCGTCGCGATGGTTTCGCCGCGCAGGAGACCCAGGATGATCATGATCGCCACGGCGCCCCACGCGATGAAGCCGAGCACCTTCGTCAGGCCGTCGAGTTCGCGCTGCAGCGGCGACTTGGAGGGCGCGACGGCGGTGAGCATCGCCGCGATCTGACCCATCTGGGTCGACATCCCGGTTCCGGTGACGACCATCGCAGCGGTACCGCGCGTGACAGTCGTGTTCTGCCACAGCATGTTGGCGCGATCGCCGAGCGCGACATCGTGTCCATCGATCGTCGCGACATCCTTATCGACCGGCGCGCTTTCACCGGTGAGCGCCGCTTCTTGGGTCTGGAGGTTCGCCGAGCGCAGGATGCGGCCATCGGCCGGCACGAGATCGCCCGCCTCGAGCTGCACGAGGTCGCCGGGCACGATCTCGGGTGCGGGCACCTCGCGCAGCGATCCGTCCCGCACGACTTTCACGTGCGGGATCTGCAACTTCGAGAGCCCGTCGACGCTCGCGCGGGCGGCAAGCTCCTGCCGGGTGCCGAGCACGACATTCAGCACGATGAGGGCAGCGACGATGAACGCCACGGCGAACTGGGCGATGATGAGGCTCACCACGACCACCGCGACCAGCATGAGGTTCATCGGATCGGCGAGCAGGCGCAGGGCTATCGTCCAGGCGCTCGGCGCCGGGGGAGCGGGGATCGTGTTCGGGCCGCCGGTCGCCAGGCGACGAGCTGCATCAGCTGAGGTCAGGCCGTTCGCGGCGTCCGTGCCGAGGCTGCGGACGACGGCATCCGTATCGAGGGTCCACCACGCGGTGGTGTCGGATGTCCGCGCCGGTGTCGCCTGGGTGGATTGTGGTCTGGTCTGCTCGGTCATGCCGGTCCCTTCGCCGGGCCCGATCCTATCGGGGCTCGCGAGTCGCGGACAGTGCCATCTGTCGCGCACTCCGGGTGCAACGCCCAGCATTCTCACGGGTGGTCTCCGAGCCTTCTCATAACTGCCGGACGTACCGTCGAAGAGTGCGTTTGGCAGTACACGAGTTCGGCAGCGGCGACCGTACGGCCGCCATCGTTCACGGCATCAG
>NZ_JASBSF010000180.1 GCF_030149085.1 Microbacterium sp.
CGAGCTCCGCGCGGTCGCCCGAGACGATCGCTGCAGCGACCGCCCACACCATCGCGCCGAACAGCACGGCGAGAATCGCCCACTGCCAGAACGACCACTCGTTCGTCGCGGCCGTCCACAGGAGCGAGGTCGTGTCAAAGCGCATGTTTTGTGCGACAGCGAACATCATCGAGGTCGCCGACAGCGCCATGCCGCGACCGGCGTTCTCGAACGTGACACACACGACGTCGCCCAGCGAGCATCCATACTCGACGAGCAGCGGCTTGCCGCCGCTCGTCTTGATCGCGGAGACGTGAGACTCGTCCGTCGTGCACACCGTCGCCTTCGCTCCATCGACGAACACGTTGATGAAGCACTGCTGGGGCTTGATGTCGGCTGTGTTCTGCGGCGTGCAGGTGATCTGCGCGTCGACGCGGAAGCAGTCGACGGGGTACGCGGGGGAGGACCACGGCTCGCCCCTCACCGGCGTCGCGTTCGCCGCAGCCGGTGCGGTGTTGACCGATGCCGTTGCTGCGCTCGCCGGGGTCAGCGCGGTCAGGGTCAGGCCGAGCCCGACTATCGCGCCGACGAGCAGCGAACGCAGGATGCGCATCAGAAGCCGAAGTCGAAGTTGACGAACCACTGGAACAGTCCGCTCGCGGCTCCGAGTACGGCGGCGGCGATGAAGATCCAGAGGATGTTCTCGCCGGCCCAGGTGCGCATGCGGTCCGAGGCGAGGCCACGGAAGGCGAGCGATGCGCCGGCGATGATCAGCATGATCAGGACCACGATCATCGCGCCCGCGAGGATGTACGAGGCGACGACTTGGAAGCCGGAGAAGAAGGGCGCTGTGAAGTCCGGTTCGATGTCGGGGATGTCGACCTCGGCCGGCACTGTCAGTAGGTATCGCATGGTGTTCTCCTTCGGTGCATCACTTGAGCGGAAGGCCGAGAGCGGCCATGAACGGTTGAGGGTCGATGGCGGCGCCGTCCTGCTGCACCTCGTAGTGCAGGTGGCAGCCGAACGAGCGGCCCGTATTGCCTTCGGCGCCGAGCGCCGTTCCGGCTTCGACGGCATCACCGACCGATACGCGGATCGAGCCCCACTGCATGTGCCCGTAGAGCGTGACGAGGCCGCCGCCGTGGTCGATGCGGACCGTGTTCCCCCAGCCGTGGAACGAACCCGCAGTGATGATGCGGCCGGGGCCCGCGGCGTAGATCGTCGCGCCGCAGCCCTGAGCCATGTCGTAGCCCTGGTGGTTGGTCGAACAGTAGCTGCATCCGACCACCGGGTTGTACCCGAACCCGCGACCCTTCGAGTAGCCGCCGGCGAGCGGATATCCCCAGTCGCCGTTCGCGACCGGAGCCGCCTGTGTCTCGACCTCCTGAGTGACCTGCTCGCCCGCCACCGCGAACGGAATCGCGATAAGCGGGGTCAGCAGCATCCCGCCGACGAGCGCGACGAAGAGGAGAATCCCGATCGCGATCTTCCGCCCGATCCTCGTGTTCGCGAGGGCTGCTGCGGCGGCGACCGGGGCTCCCATGTCAGGGCTCCAATGACCCCGAGAAGTAGCGGACGACCTTGCAGTCACCTTCCTGTTGCGTTGTGTCCGGCGTCGGGACCGATCCCTCGCCGCACAGGACCTGGACGCTCACGCGGACCGTGTCGTCGTACGAGGTTTCCCCGCCGTTGCCGTCCGAGCGTGTGTACGTCAGCACGACGTCGGCCGTTCCGATGCTCATGTCGCCCGACGCGTCATCGGGCACCTCGGCGAACTCGACGTCGCCTGTGACCGCCGCGGTGACGCGGCCGTCCTCGTTCGCGAGGGAGTCCCACTCCGCTTCGGGGAGCACGACGCCCTGACGAAGCTCGAGCTGCGACGCCTGCATGTCGGAGGCGCGGTCCTCTTCCGAGGTGTACCGGATGTCGGGCGTGAACCACGTGTCCAGGTAGGTGAGCCACTCGGCGCGGGTGCTCAACTGCGCGTCGAACGTGGATGCCGCAGCCAGCGCCGCCCGGACGTAGGTCTCGGCATCCGTTGTGATCGGCTCCGGCACCCAGCCCTTTTCGGCGACGGATGCGTCGACGAACTCGTCCGTCGCCGGCTCGGTGGGCTCGGTCGTCGGCGTCGAGTCCGGGGGAGTGGTCTCGGTAGGGGTCGGTGTCTCGCCGCCCGAGAAGAGCGACGCGACGATGATCGCCAGGATGCCGATGAGCAACACCACTCCGCCGACAATCGCCCACACGATGCCTCGCGTGCGCCGGGTGTTCCGTGGAGTTGTCATCGGCCGCCGTCACCTGCCCGAGTGGTGAGCGTCCAGCGCGACAGCCTTGACGCGGCGCCGGATCGGGCCGCGTTGAGAGGGGTCGCTTCGCTTGACATGAGAGAAGCATATAGCCGTACACTCCATTTGTGAAGCATTTTTTGAATCCCTTCTGTGGACGACGGCGGGGCGGTGCGCCAAACTGGGCTCGTGCCTCGCTACGCCCGCCCCGCGAACAGTGATTACGCGGAGGATCCCATCAACGCGCTCGGGAATGTCATGCAGGCGACCATCATCGGTCTTCTGCGGAAGAACCCTGGACTGACGCGTTCCGAGATCGCTGAGGCGATCGAGCTCCCGAAGATGACGATCGCCAATGGGCTCGAGAAGCTGCTCGATGCGGGTCTGATCCTCGCGGACCCGCCGCGCGACGTCGCCATGCGCGGGCAGCGAGTCCGCTACACCGTCGATGACGCCCAGGTGACCGAGATGGTGATGCGGCTCGAGCAGGTGCTGGGGGAGTTCTAGTCGACTGGCCGTCGGCTGCACTCTCGGTCGAGTCGGGTGGAGTGCTTGTCTCGACATGTCGCACCTCTCTTGGATCGCCGCAGCGTCGCGGATGCTGTTGAGCATGCTCAACAGCGTGAGGCGTTCATGCTTGCACCTGTCGTCGCGTGAGCGCAACGGTTGATTTGGGCATGGCCAACGAGTAGGTTGAGCATCCTCAACTGGGTCGTTGGGCATGCCCAACGGAGTCCCTTCCCTGCCCGAGGCGAAGGATGGTCGTGAAGACATGCCGGAAGACGAGAGCAAGATGGCAGCAGAAGAACTGGCGAAGCGCCTCCGACTGCTGCTCGACGTATCGATCGCGGAGTCCGGCGAGGAGCCGACGTATTCGCAGATCGCCGCGTTCCTCCAGGCGCGGGGCGTCAGCCTGTCCCGATCGCGCTGGACGTACATGGTCAACGGTCATCGTTTCGTGCAGGATCGCGCGCTGTTCGAAGCGCTCGCCGAGTACTTCGAGGTGGATCCCGCCTTCCTCGCCGACGGCGCCGATGCGCCAATGCCGGCGAAGGTTGCCGCGCAGCTCGATCTCGTCAGAGCCATGCGAGCTGCGAAGGTCAAGTCCTACGCAGCTCGCACGCTGGGCGACATCTCTCCCGAAGCGCTCCAGGCAATCACCCGATTCCTCGACAACGAATCGAACGAGGAGTCGGCCGCACGCGGTCCGCGGACGGTGATCACGGCCGACGGCTCTGGAGGGAAGTGACGGACACAGTGAAGGTCGCAACGCGTGCGCCGGAGGCGCTACAGGAACTCGAGCTCGGGGATTCCTTCTCATTCGATGAGCTCGTGAGCGCGGTGCAGCGTCGGCGCGGCCGGCCGCTGCGGATCGTCGAGCTGGCGGACCTGACTGACCATGACGGGATCTGCGCCCTGTGGTTGATCAGGGACACGGAGGACTTGGTCATCCACGCCCGGAGTGAGTCGACGCTTCACCGGCAGCAGTTTGTTCTGCACGAGTTGGCGCACATCATTCTCGACCACGGTCACGACGACGGCACGGATGGCACCGACCCTCTTCTTCCCGACATCGCGCCGTTGACGCGTCGTCGTCTCCTCAGGCGCCAAGACCTCGTCACGGCGGACGAGATCGCCGCCGAGTCTCTCGCTGATCATCTCGCCGCCGCTATCCGAGGGTCGGTGATGCACGAGTCGAAGTTCCTGGAGATCTTCGGGTGACCCAGATCCTCGTTTCCGCGCTGCTGTGGCTCCTCGTTGCGAGCCTCCTCATCCTGCGCCGCGGACGCGCCGATCGAAGCATCCTGTGGTCGGCCCTGACCATTGCCGTGGCGATGATGCTCAACATCGATGGTCTGTACCGGTGGGTCGATCGCCTGCTGGGTGGCACCAACCTCGTCACCCTGGTCGCCGATCTCGCGCTGATGCTCGGGATCTTCTTCCTCGGCCGCGCAGTTGCCAAGGCGACGGAGTACAGGCCGCGGATCGTGCGGTTCGCGCTCGGGCGAGTTGTCCTCGCGGTGGCACTTGTCTGCACCGTTGTCGCGTTCGCGTTCATTGACCGCGGCGTTACGACCACGGCCTTCATGCTGGACTACGGTGCACAGCCCGCAGCAGCCGCGTACTCGATGACCCAGTTCGTGTATGACGCGATCGTGTTGACGGCGATGGCTGCGGTCGCGACCCGACAGATCCGCCTCGGCAGGGGAGTGGACCGCTTGCCGGCCATCTCCCTCCTCATCGGAAGTGCGCTCGGACTCGCGCTGGCCGCCGTTGTGATCGCGATGGACATCGCTCACCTCGCAGGCGACATCTCGCTGATGCTCGGTCTTGGTGCGGCATACAGTCCGCTGTTCCTGTCGACGTTCCTCTTCCTCTGTCTGGGGCTGGCCAGCCAGCCGGCGATGCGCTGGATGCATGCTCGCTCGCGGGCCAGTGCGACGCGCCGGATCGTCTCGCAGACGACGCCGATCTGGCAGCGGGCGAACCTCTTCCGGCCGGGCATGAGCCAGCAGGACGTGGCTGGCTTCAGCGCAGCGGACCCCGAGACACGGCTGCACCGGCAGCTCGTCGAGATCCGGGATGCCGCTGTCGATCCACGCGTCTCGTTCGATCTGAGCGATGCTGAGAGCGTGATCGTCGAGGCAGCGGAGGAACATCTGCTTGGGCGCGGGTCTGGCGTGGGTAGCTCGAGTAGCGGCCTCGCGACGAGGGCGATTCCTTGAAGGCGGGCGCAGGAGTCGCGGCCGTCGCCGGACTCGGTCTGGCCCTCTTCGCCGGGGCGGCCGGCCTCGGGTTCGCGATCGCGCGAAGGCTAACGGCACCGCCATCGGGAAGGGTCTACAACCTCATCGTCCGCGGCATTGTGCGGCATGAGGGCCACGACGCGGTTGTCCTCGACCGCAACCCATCGACGGTGGCGACGGGCGTCTACAACCTGTGGCTCGAGGACGGCGGGTGGGTACGGCTCGGCCCGGTCATTGGCGAGGACGCTGTGACGGTGACGCGGCTGATCGAGTCGACCGCGCCCGCGGACGCGCTGTCAGTCGGCCAGCGCGCGTCGTGGAGCGGCATCTACTATCGCGATCCAGCCGACGCTGGCCTCGACGCCGAGGACGTGATTGTGGAGACGCCGGTGGGGCCGGCGCCAGCGTGGCTGATCCGCCCGGCCGGGTACGCGACGAACGACTGGGCGATCCACATTCATGGGCTGGCGAGCCCCCGCGCGGGCACGCTCCGTGGGGTGAAGGTGGCTGCCGACGCCGGCTTCGTCTCACTCGTCGTCACCTATCGCAACGACGGCGAGGGCCCCACGGTGGGATCTGGTCGCTCCACCCTCGGCGCAACAGAGGCCGACGATGTTCGCGCCGCCGTGAGGTACGCGATCGCGCACGGCGCCGACCGCGTCGTGCTGTTCGGATGGTCGATGGGCGGGGCAATCGCGCTACAGGTGGCCGCCGACGTCGAGTTCGACGGTGTCATTGATCGCCTCGTCCTCGACTCGCCCGTCATCGACTGGTGCGCGACCATTGCCGCGAACTGCGCCCGTGCCGGCCTGCCGCCGCAAGCCGCAGCGCTAGCTCGCCCGTGGCTGCAGTGGAGTCCGCTCGCACGTTCGGTCGGATTGCCGTCGGCTCTGCCGCTGGGTCGCTTCAACTGGATTGACCGCGCCACGGCGCTGCCAGTTCATGCGCTGATCCTGCACGGGACCGATGACACCTCGGCACCGCCGGCTGCCGCCCGCCGACTTGCGCAACTCCGTCCCGACATGGTCCAGCTGGAGACGTTCCGCGCTGATCACACCCTGGGCTGGAACTCAGCTTGGGAGAGCTGGAATCGTCATGTTCGAGACTGGCTTGTGGGGAACGAGACGACATTTCCTGACGTCCCGATCTAGCTCTGAGCGGAACCTTCCCAGGCCCGAAATGCACGGCCCGGCGGCCAGACGAGCCGCGACTCGATCTCATGTACTGACTCGGGACTCTGCTGGGTGAGGTAGAGATCGCGCGTTGCACCACTCCGCGGCGTGCTCGGAAGAAGCGTCGAACAGGGCGTGGTGCTCCGCTGGAGGCATCGCCTGCGCCGGCTGCAACGCGCCGGGCGGCCGCGAGCTCAGCGTGGAATCACTCGCCGGAGGCTCCGGCCATCACACCCATGTCGAGTGCGACGGGTAGGTTCGGAGTCGGAGAACCGCGGTGAAACGACTGCGACCGACCGATGCCGTTGGCAGTGGGGGAGCTAGCAATGGGTCTGATTCCGGCCTTCACGGGGGCCCTCGGCGGCACGTTCGCCGACCAGTGGAAAGACATCATCACCGCGGGGCACTTCGGGGAATCCACCGTGGTCGCACCTGGCGTGCGTCGAGCCGCGCCCGATGGGCGAGGAAACAGCTTCCGGGGATCACCGGATGTGATCTCGAACGGCTCGAAGATCCTCGTTCCCGAGAACACCGCCGCGTTCATCTTTAGCCAGGGTGGCGTTGAGGAGATCGTGACAACTCCCGGTGGGTATGAGTACTTCGCCGGGCAGGCGAGCGTCTTCGACGGCGACGGGATCATGGAGTCGATCGTCAGGCAGACCGCAGAGCGGTTCACCTTCGGCGGACAGACACCGGGCCAGACGTGGGTCGCGTTCGTCAACCTCCGCGAGATCCGTGGACTGCGGTTCGGGACCCGTGCGCCCATGGTCTATCACGATCGGTTCTACAGCGCCGATCTCGAGATCATGGCCTACGGAACGTTCTCGGTACGAGTCGTCGACGCAGTCGCCTTCGTCAGGAACTTCCTTCCCGCAAACACTCGGTCCTACGCGTTCGACAGCGCTGAGGCCCAACGGCAGCTTGCCTCGGAGTTCATCCAGGCGTTCCTCTCCGCCGTCAACGCGCTGTCTGCGGAGTACCGCATGGCCGAGCTGCCCGCGCAAGGCGTTGCGATCGCGAACCTCCTCGCAGACGACGGGGGAGCCCTTGGGTCTTGGAGCACACGATTCGGGCTTGAAGTGGTCCAGGTCGGCATCGAGAGCATCGAGTTCTCCCCACAGTCCAGAGAGTTGGTCCGCCGGTTCACAGGCGACCGGATGAGCATGTCGGCCTTCGAGGGCATCTCACAGCAGGCCTCCAACGTCATGGCCCAGCAGAAGATCGCTCAGGGCATTCAAGACCACGGCCTCGGTGACACCCCGGGCCTCGTGCTGGGCATGGGTCTCGTTCAGGGCCTCAGCCCGCAGACCGCCGCGCCGAGCGCACCAGCTGCCGCCACCATGGGTCAGGCGACGAGCCCCTCCCTGGACGAGCAGATCGAGTCGGTGAAGAAGCTCAAGGAACTGCTGGATGCCGGCGTTCTGACCCAGGAAGAGTTCGACGCGAAGAAGAAGCAGGTAATGGGACTCTGACGACCGGATCCGCCTGAATCACAGCGGGAGTGGCTGGTTGCAGTAGGCGCACGTTCGTGTGATCCCGACGATGACCTCAGATCGTGCGTTGCAGCTGGGACAGGTCACGACGGTCTTGTGGGATCGATCCGGCACGAACTTCTTGCTGACGACCCGCTCGCCCTGGTAATCGAGGTAGATGTCATCGGCCATCCCGGAGTCGATCATCTTCTGGATGTCGCGATACACCGTTGAGGGGTTCGTGTTGGTGATGGCGGCGATCTGCTGAACCGGCATCGACTCGACACCCTTGAGAATCGGCAGATATCGCTTCAGCTTGTCGCGCTGTTGCCGGGGACGCCTTGTCATGAGCCAGATTGCAGTCACTGCGACGATCGCGCCGAAGATCCAGAAGGCGATGGCTCCCTGCAGGTACGGTGCCCGCTCGCCCGCCGGGATCTCGCGAGTCTCCTGCCACCAGAGCATCCCCTCCGTCTCCGTCGTCCTCGTGTACTGGAGGAACTGGAGCATCCCCACGAGAAGTAGAAGGAAGGCCAGGCCCAGGAGCGAGCCGAAGAGGCTCTGTCTTGGGGTAGGCGGTTTGATCTGACCCCGCAGTTGGAACATGGTGCTCCTAGAGAGCGCAAGAGACGGTCGGTTTCATCGTAATCCGCTACCTCGGCGTCCCGGATCGCTACGGCCTGACCGTCGAGCGAGCACACAAGGACTGACGCGCCGCGCAGCCTCTCGCTCCGCGATGAGCGAGTTGGCGGCGGCGATGACGATGGGTGCGGCTCCTCTGCGGCCGAGTGTCACCGCGAGTGTCGGAGGGGGAGGGTAGCCTCAGGGTGACGGAAGCGAGTTGACAGACGTCGTTTCCGCATGGCAAGGGGGGCAGTGTGATGGCGGAACCACGCCGACTCGATTTTGGCCGGCTCAAGGATGTCGCTGACACAGCGGGTCGCAAGGTGGCGGGCGCGGCGAATTCCGGCTGGACGAAGACCGTAGAGGTCGCAGACGGAGTCGGGCAGGGGATGAAGAAGTCTGCCGATCAGACGGCCGCGACGCTCACTGCCTTCGGGCAGAGCGTTGCAGGTCGTCTCCAGGGCAAGCACAAGAACGGCGTCGACCTATCAGCGCTGAGCACTGAGGCCAAGCTCGCCTACTGCCGCATCCTCGCGCGTCTCACTCTGGCGGACGCCGCCATTGACCCCCGCGAGATCGCGAACCTCTATCTGTTC
>NZ_JASBSF010000182.1 GCF_030149085.1 Microbacterium sp.
GTGGGCTTGACGGTGTCGGCGACGCTGATCGTGCCGCGCATCTGCCCGTCCCACGCCACCACCGTCACGGTCGCTCCCGCCGATTCGTCCGCCGCGATCGTCGCGGCGAGCTCCTCGGGGACCGGGATGGCCCATCGCGTCGTGATCCACGAGGCGCGGCCGGCAGCGACCATCCGGCCCTCGACGATGCCGTGCACGCCCTGACCGGCTTCGGCGGAGAAGGACTCCACCGCGCCTGCCGCAACGGTCGCGGCGGCGGTGATGGCGCGGCCGATGGGGTGCTCTGAGCCGTGCTCCAGCGCGGCGGCGACTCGGAGCAGTTCCGCCGGGTCGGTGCCTTCGGCGGGGTGGATGCCGGTGACGGTCATGGTGCCGGCGGTGACCGTGCCGGTCTTGTCCAGCACGACGGTGTCGATGCGGCGGGTCTGCTCCAGCACCTGCGGTCCGCGGATCAGGATGCCCAGCTGCGCGCCGCGGCCGGTTCCCACCAGCAACGCGGTCGGCGTCGCCAGCCCGAGCGCGCACGGGCACGCGATGATCAGGGTCGTCACCGCGGCGGTGAAGGCGACCTCCAGCCCGGCTCCGGCGATCAGCCAGCCGGCGAACGCGGCCAACGAGAGGACGATGACGACGGGCACGAAGATCGCCGAGACCCGATCGGCGAGGCGCTGCACCTGCGCCTTGCCGGTCTGCGCCTCCTCGACCAGCCGGGCCATCCGGGCCAGCTCGGTGTCCGCTCCGACGCGGGTGATCTCCACCAGCAGGCGACCGCCGGTGTTCACGGTCGCGCCGACGACGCGGGAGCCGGGGCCGACTTCCACCGGCACGGACTCGCCGGTGAGCATCGACTCGTCCACCGCCGAGACGCCCTCGGCGACCAGGCCGTCGGCGGGGATCTTCTCGCCCGGCCGCACCACGACGCGGTCGCCGGGGACGAGCTGGCCGACGGGGATGCGCTGCTCGACGCCTGTCCGGAGGACCACCGCGTCCTTCGCGCCGAGCTCGAGCAGGGCTCGAAGCGCTTCCCCGGACTGCCGCTTGGCGCGGACCTCGAGGTAGCGGCCGAGCAGGATGAACACGGTCACCAGCGCGGCGACCTCCAGGTATACCTCGTGACCGCCGGACTGCGGGGTGCCGACGAAGGTGACGCTCATCCGCATCCCTGGCATCCCGGCGCCGCCGAAGAACAGCGCATACAGCGACCAGCCGAACGCGGCCAGCACGCCGACGCTGATCAGGGTGTCCATCGTGGCCGCGCCGTGGCGGGCGTTGATCGCCGCGGCCCGGTGGAACGGCCATGCCCCCCACACCACCACGGGGGCGGCGAGGGTCAGGGCGAGCCACTGCCAGGAGGTGAACTGCAGCGCAGGGATCATCGACAGCACCCCGACGGGCACCGCCAGAAGCGTCGAGATGATTAGCCGCTGCCGCAACGACAGCAGCTCCTCATCGCGAGGCGCACCAGCTTGCCCCTCGACGGGGTCGGTGGCGGGTGTGGCAGGAACGGTCGCCCCGTACCCCGCCTGCTCGATGGCCGCGATCAGCTCCTCCACCGCCACCGGGGACTCGGCGTGGACACGGGCCTTCTCGGTGGCGAAGTTGACGGTCGCCTCCACCCCGGGCAGCTTGTTCAGCTTCCGCTCGACCCGCGTCGCGCACGACGCGCACGTCATCCCGGTGATGTCGAGATCGACATCCGTAGCCGTACTCATGACGCGCTGGCGAGGCTGTATCCGGCCTCCTCGACCGCCTCCCTCACGCGGGCAGCGTCCACCGGGGCGGTGCTGGACACGGTCACCGTCGAGACGCCGCCCGCGTGCAGATCGACCTCGACGCCGGAGACGCCGTCGATGGCGGAGACCTCCTCGGTCACACTGCGCACGCAATGCGAGCAGGTCATCCCTTCCACCAGGAACTGCGCCGACACGCCACCCACCCCAGGCTGAGCCGGCGGTGCAGCCTCGGCCTTCGCCGCGGTGCCGTGCGTGGTCGGGCTGCAACACGCGCAACCGCCGCCGCTAGTCGCCTGCAGTCCGAGGTCCTGGAATCCCTGTCCGGTCATGATGTGCTCCCTTCGCGAGCATTGAATGAATGTTTGTGGGGACGAATGTTTAGGAGCGGACCAGCCGCGCGATCGCGGCGTTCGCCTCACGCAGCTTCTCCTCCGCGACGGGGCCACCCTCGGCGGTCGCCTGGGCGACGCAGTGCCCGAGGTGATCCTCGAGCAGGGTCAGCGCGACCGACTCCAGCGCCTTCGTCACCGCGGAGACCTGGGTGAGGATGTCGATGCAGTACACGTCCTCATCGACCATCCGCGCGATCCCGCGCACCTGACCCTCCGCACGACGCAACCGCGCCAGCAGCGCCTGCTTGTCATCCACGTATCCGTGTGCCATTCCGACCACCTCCTACCTGACCATATACCTACTAGGGGTATAGGGTACATGTCAGTCCAAATATTCCCGGAGAACGCAAATTGAAAGGGCGAACGTGACTAACTGGTACGTCATCACCGGTGGGCCTAGCTCGGGCAAGACCACGACCGTGAACCTGCTACGCGACCGCGGCTACACCACCACCATCGAGCACGCCCGCCACTACATCGATCTCCAGCGCATCGAGGGGCGAACCGTCGAGGAGGTCCGCGCCAAGCAGCGCGAGTTCCAGCGCGGCGTGCTGGACATGCAGCTCGCCGAGGAAGCCGCCCTCGATCCCGCCACGACGGTGTTTCTGGACCGGGCCATCCCAGACTCGCTGGCCTACTACCGCTTCCTGCAGCTCGAACCCGACCCGATCCTGGTGGCCGCGCTCGAGCAGGTGGACTACCGCACGACGTTCATCCTGGACCTGCTGCCGCTGGCGCCGGACTACGCCCGCACCGAGGACACCGCCGCCCAGCAGCGGATCCATCACCTGCTCACCGAGGTATACGCGGCGCTGCCGTTCCCGATCGTGCACGTCCCAGTGCTCGGGGCGCAGGAGCGGGTCGACTTCATCCTCGACCGGCTCTAGCGCCGGTCGCCGCTCCCGGGCGCCTACTGCCCGGGTGTGGAAGGCAGGACTCCTCATAACATACCCCCCTAGCGTATGCAAGCCGGTCGTCGACCGCTGCCGCCCGGCCTACGGTTCTTCGCAACCGACCCGATACGGGCCGACGAGAAGGAGGACTGAGATGACCATCGCGGATCAGATGCTCCGGACCCACCCGAAGGATCTGGGAGACCTCGATCAGGCGGCACTACTGGCCTGCATTCAGGCCTGCGTCGACTGCGCCCAGGCGTGCAGCGCGTGCGCCGACGCCTGTTTGAGCGAGGACATGATCGCCGACCTCACCAAGTGTGTGAGGACCAACCTCGACTGCGCGGACCTATGCGAGACAACCGGTCGCATCCTGTCGCGGCGCACCGGCTACGACGCGAACGTCACGCGAGCCACCCTGGAAGCCTGCCGCACCGCGTGCACGGCCTGCGCCGACGAATGCGAACAGCACGCCGGCATGCACGAGCACTGCCGGGTGTGCGCGGAAGCCTGCCGGACCTGCGAGCAGGCCTGCGAGAAGCTGCTCGGCCTGCTGTGAGCGACCACACCCCGCACGAACGGGCCTCGCACACCGGCGGTGCGAAGAGCTACCTGCGCCTGCTCATCGCGCTGGCCCTGAGCCTGGTGGTGATGTACTTCTTCACGTTCGCACTGATCAACGTCGTCGGCGATCTCTACCTGAACATCAGCAACCTCTACATGGCCCTGATGATGGTGTTCCCGATGGGCATCATCATGATCGCGATCATGTGGCGCATGTTCCCGAACAAGCCGCTCAACATCGGGCTCATCGTCGCATTCGCCCTGCTCACGGTCGGCGCGTTCTTCATGGGAAGGGCCGCGACGTTCGTGGGAAACCAGCAGTTCCTGGACTCGATGATCCCCCACCACTCCCGAGCCATCCTGCTCTGCGAACAGTCGAACATCACCGACCTGGAGATCAAAGACCTCTGCGGCGAGATCGTCGAGTCCCAGCAACAAGAAATCGATCAGATGAAGGACATCCTGCAGCGGCTCGGGAACTAGACCGGCCCTGCTGGATCAGCGTCGGGCCGAGTCACCGCGGCTAGAGACTGCCGGGCGATCTCGAGCTCCTCGTTTGTGGGCACGACCAGGACGGCGGTCGGGGAGCGGGAGTCGGAGACCGTCCGCGCCTCCCGCCCCGCCGTCGCGCGGTTGCGCTCGTCGTCGAGGCGAATCCCGAGACGCTCCATGCCGGAGACGGCGGCGGCGCGGGTCGCCGGGGCATTCTCGCCGACACCGCCGGTGAACACGATCGCGTCGGCGCCGCCGAGCTGGCCGAGGTAGGCGCCGAGGTAGTGCCGCAGCCGGTAGTGGTAGACCTCCAGCGCCGCAGTCGCGGCGGGATCGCCGGCGACCGCAGCCGCGTGGATGTCGCGCATGTCCTCGGTGCCGGCCAAAGCGCGCAAGCCGCTCTCGCGGGTCAGCAGCTCCTCAAGCTCGTCCCATCCGAGGCCCGCTCGGCCGAGGGCGATGAGCACTCCGGGATCGAGGTCGCCGGCGCGGGTGCCCATGACGAGTCCTGCCAAGGGCGTCATGCCCATCGAGGTGTCCACGGACCGCCCGCCGGCGATCGCGCAGGCGGAGGCGCCGTTCCCCAGATGGAAGACGATCAGCCGCAGCTCCGACAGCGGCCGCCCCAGCCGCTCGGCCGCCCGGGCGGAGACGTATTGGTAGGAGATGCCGTGGAACCCGTACCGGCGGATCCGATGCTGCCGGACGAGCTCCGGCGGCAGCGCATAGGCGGTGGCTGCCGGGCGCAGGGTGCGGTGGAACGCGGTATCGAACACCGCCACGTTCGGGACGCCGGGGAACACGGCGCGGGCGGCGCGGATGCCCGCGAGATTGACTGGGTTGTGCAGCGGCGCCAAGGCGGCGAGATCGTCGATCTGCTGCTCCACCTCGTCGGTGATCAGCGTCGCGGAATCGAACCGGCTGCCGCCGTGCACCACCCGGTGACCGATGACGCCGACAGGTTCATGGCGCAGCTCGGCAAGCAGATCCCGGATCGCGGCACCGTGCCCCGTTCCCTCGGAGGCATCGTGACCGAGCCGTTCCACGGTGCCGCCCCGGATTGCCGTTCCGGACTGCCCGTCGACCAGCCGCCACTTGATCGAGGAGGAGCCCGCGTTCAGCACCAGCACGACGGTCATCCGTAGCCCCCAGAAAGTGCTCAATCGTCATCGTCGTCGGATTCTATGTGCCATGAGTGGCCCCCCGTCGATGCCAACTCCGAACCTTCCACGCGTCGGTGCTTCTTGCGCCTGACGGCGTCCAACGAACAGCCGGAGTCGGCTAATCGGCGCGCTAGCGCGGTAGCGCCTCGGTCGCTCCCTCCCCCCTTTCGCGCGGCCTGCGGTATGAGAGGCGCGACAGCGGGGCTTGTCAGCCTCTCGTAGAGGCGAGCACCGGAGGAGGCCCGCCCATCGCGTAAGCCGCCGACTTCTGCTCGAAGGCTTGGCGCCGCTCGGCGCGGCGAGCCCGGATCAGGATGATGAGGGTGATCGGGCCGTTGACGAGGAACTTCAGCGCGTTCCAGATGAACAGCAGCACGACCAGGTTCAGCCAGCCCGGCCCGCCGTCGGCGATCCACACCGTCAGCAGCCACGCGCCGAGCAGGTACAGCACGGCGATGAGCATGGCGGGCACGCCCCACTTCGGGCCGCGGCGCGTGTGCAGCGCGTCGAGCAGGATGTTCGTCGGCATGTACGTCCGCAGGAACAGCCGAACTCGGATGCTGAGATTCCAGAGCAGTCGGAACACGATGTCCGCCTCCCGAGAGGGTGCGTAGCTCCGCCGAGGAGGTAGATCATGTGGTGAGTGTCCCGAGGGACCGTCGAAAGCGACCTAGAAATCGTGGCTACTACCTCAAGATCAGGGTACGCCCGACCCGCGAGACGCGGAAGGGATGCGGCGGGAGTCGCGAGAGCGCCAAGTAAGGAGCCCCGCGTCTGGCGCGCACTCCAGCCCAGTGGCATGTCGGCTCGCAATGAGCAGTCGCTGAGCATGCCCGTTCTGCCCTTACAGGCGCGGCCCAGCGACCCTGAGACTGCGGGTGGTCGGTCCAGGTTCTGCCGCGCGTACCGCGAGCTGTTGCGCGCGAAGGGTCGCGGCGCGTGCTCGTGCCGCGTCTGCGCGTTGCGAAGCATCATCGCCGACAAGGCCGAGCCCCCTGGCCACGGCGATGCCGTACTTGTCGCGATAGGCCGCGACGGTGCGTGCCTCGCGTCGCCAAAGTGCGGCGAGCTGCGGATCAGAGGGTTCCATCCCGAGTCCCGAGATCCACTCCCCCGAGGACTCGACGGCCTCGGTGACGAGCGCGTCTGCTCGCTGCTCGATGAGCGCGGCACGTTCACGGAGTGCGCTGCGCATATCGTCGTCCATCGGGCCGAGCGCGGGAGTGACGACTCCGGCGATGGGCGTGGCGGGCTGGCGCACGCGCCCCGCGCCGTTCGTGTGCTCCAGGGCGCGGATCACCCGCTCGTGGAGCACCGCGGCCACATCGCCCGCGTCATTGAGCGGACGAGAAGCGACGAGAGCGCTCAGAAGGCGCTCGGCATCGTAGCCGTCGGCTTCGGCTCGGCGCAGCTCTGCGCTGAGCACGCCGAACGCGGTCGAGTCGATTGCTGCGGATGCCTCGGCCTCGGTGAGCCGCGTCCTTCGCAGCAGAGCCTCCCACCGTGGCTGTTGCGCGGCGGCGGCGATGGTCTCGTATTCGGCGGCGAGTTGCGCGACCGAGCCCCACACATCCTGCTCGGCGGCGATCGTCTGGCGGGCGGAGAGTTCCGCGCCGACGTGCTGGAGCACCCCGGCGAGCACCTTGCGCGCCGCGACCACGAGGGTGTCCTGAGCGGGCGGGTGAATGTGGTCATCATCGGGGCGGTTGAGGGAGACATAGGCGAAGTTCCCGGCCTTGCCACGGGTCATGGCGACGTAGAAGTTCTCGCGGGTCGCGCCGGGCTCGATGAGCGTGTGTCCGGTGTCGACCGTGACTCCTTGCGCCCGGTATGCGGTGACCGCGTAGCCGAGTTCGACATGCTCGGCGACGTATCCGGCAGGGAGTCGCAGCGTCGCGCCTCCGCGTCGCCCGGCAGGCCGCACTCGTAGCGACCCGTCGATGCCGATGGCGGTGATCGTCCACCGGCTGCCGTTGCGCACCCAGCCGCGTCCGGTGCGCAGTTCACGGTCGTTGCGGCGGGTGATGATCGCGTCCCCGACGGACGCCTCGGTGCAGTCGTGCAGCCGCACCTCGGCGCGCGCGTCGACCTGCCCGGCGAGGATGAGGTCGGCGCGGGCGCGCCGGTTCAGGGTGGTGACAATCGCGCTCGACTCGGCAATGAGGATGCTCGCCAGCCCCAACGCGCGGTCGCGCTGCCAGGCGGCGTAGGCGGCGTCGGCCATGCGCTCGGTTTCGCCCGCCCGGATACGACCGTGGGCCTGGTAGGTGTCGATGGCTTCGATGCGGCCGTTGCGTAGATCGCGGGTGGCACCCTTCTCCCAGGCTGCGGTGATGCGGCGCACGTCGGTCAACTCGGGCACGTCGGCACGGTCGGCGACGAGCATCCCGAACGCTCCCCCGGCGTCGACGGACTGGAGTTGCGCGGGATCGCCCACGAGCAGCACCTTCGCTCCGGCGTCGGCTGCGACGCGCACGAGCCGGTCGAGCGCGAGCGTCCCGGCGAGGGATGCCTCGTCCACGATCACGAGCTGCCCGGCGGTGAACCCGGTGCCGTGGTCGCGGTGGGTCTGCCACCACTTCGCGGTGTTCTCCGTCGGGATGCCGAGGTCACCGGCCAGCACCTCGGCCGCGACCGCGGACGGTGCCAGACCGACGACCGCGCCGCGCCCGTGCTCGGCCTCCCACGCACGCCGCAGCGCGCGCAGCGCGGTGGTCTTCCCCGCCCCCGCAGGGCCGACGAGCAGGTCGAGTACCCGACCCGACGACGCAATCGCTGCGAGCGCGGCGCGCTGGTCGTCGCCGAGCGTGCGCCCACGGTGGGGTTGCAGCGCGTGCGCGATGGTTGCGTCGGCCAGGCGCGGTGCAACCTGCTCGCGGGAGCGTGCAAGCAGACGGTCCTCGGCGGCGAGCACCGCGGCACCGCTGTAGCGGGCGGTGTTGCGGGGGCGGAACATGCTCGTCCCGTCCGCGCGCTGGAACGCGGCGGGGCTGGAGGCCAGCTCGGGCGGCGTGAGCCGGATGGACGCCTGCTCCGCGGCGTCGGTGACCATCCCCGTGATCGCCTCGCGGTCCTCGGTGGCGGTGAAGCGCCAGCCCATCGTCTGGCGTGCGGCCTCGGCGTAGAGATTCCAGTGGCTCCACGTCGTGCGCTTCTCGGCAACCGCGGCGACCACCGACGCGCCGAGCCTGGCGATCCGCTCCAGCGGCACATCCTCCGCGCGCAGGAGCTTCGCGGGCTCGACCGCGACGGCTTCTCGCGCCCATTCGGTTGCGTCCCGGCCCAGCAGTCGGCTCGCTCGGGTGCGCCACTCCTGGGCGAGGTCGGCGAGTGGGCGGACTTCCTTGTCGGGCCGGGTTGCCAGCGTCGCCTGCTGCCGCAGCCGGATGATCGTCTCCCGCGACGGCGCGTGCCCGTGCGCGATCTCGTACTCGGCGATCAGGCGGTCCTTCTCGATGTCGATGTGCCGGGACCGGGACGAGAACTCCGCGACCAACTCCTCCGGCACCGTGGCGACCGCCCACACCGGATTGCGGTCAGCTCCCCGCTCGCGCCGCTCCCAACCCACGCCGAGCGCGCGGGTGAGGTGGTCGGCGAAGACCGCGTTGTGCAGCTCGCTCAGCGCCACGGTCGCCGCGTGCAGCGGCCGGCTGTCCAGCGACCGCCACTTGCCGTCGAACACAGTGCGCACCTTGTTGCTCACCACTACATGCGTGTGCAACTGCGGATCACCCGCCCGCGAATCGAAATGATCGAACGCCGTGGCGATCAGCCCCGTCACTTCGACCTGCGCAACAGCGCCGTCGCGGGTGGTTGCGCCCGAGCGTGTCGCCGCAACCTCCCGCTCCATGAACGCAACGACCTCTGCAACGGCCGCATGGTGCGCCCCTGCGAACTGCGCCTGAGTCGCTGCGTCCGCAAGACCCCACAGCACCGACGCGGACTTCGGCAGTGAGAACGTGAAGTCAAACCCCGCGACCGCCCGCCGCGACCTGCGCGCCGATTCCTCGGTCTCGATCACCGCGACTGCCTCGGCGCGATCCGCCGCGCCCAGCGCCGGATCGAGCCGGGAGAGCCGCGTGGCGATCCGATCCTCAACGGCCGGGAACACCGGGTACGCCTTCCCCATCGGATCGCCCGTCACCGGGTCAAGGCCCATACCCAGCAGGAGCTGGAGCTGCGCCTCGGACACCTGCGCACCTTCGTGGATCTCGCCGTTCCCGAGCGCGGCAAGGCCGCCGCCCATCCAGCAGCCGGGTGGAGTGCCCTGCTCTGCGTAGTAACGGGTCAGCGGAGTCGAGAGCGCCCGCTCGCCGTCGGCGGATGCCACGGTGCGCAGCAGGTACTTGTAGCCGTCCCCCGCATCCATGACCCGCATCGAAACCGACACCCGGCACCGCCTCTCTCGTCAAAGAAGAGGTGAGCCGCTGAGCCCGCCGTCAGGCGGGGTCAGCCTCGATGTGCCAGACGTGTACCGGTCATGGCGGGCTTCCGAGGTCAGACAAGGCGGGCGCGGACGACGGCGATGTCGCGCTCATGATCGCGCACGATCCTGTCGGCCTTGGTCGTGAACTCCGACTTGTGGATCACGACGAGCCGGATACCCTGCTGCGGCAGGATCTCCGCCTTTCGCTGGTCGTAGAGCCGCCGCTGCTCGCCACGAGGCACACCGGAGACGGTCGCGCGACGGTCGAACAGCGGGACGGCCACGGTGTATTGCTTCTCCTGGAACTCGACGACGAGCCCCAGCGCAGGCCAATACCCGTCGACGGGGAGCCTGCGAGCCCGTCCGGTCGTCGGCGACACGTCACCGACAAGCCACAGGAACGTCGCCTGTCGCTCCCCGCGGACCCCGATCACCTCGTCGCAGAGGTCGAGAACATAGTTGACTTTGTCAACCTGATCTGGCCCCGGGGTGACGTTTTGAAGTGGCCCCGTCGAGGCGTCGGTTCGATGTGGGGCGCTGTCTGCTGTCAGGCGCAGCAGGAGGTGGGGAGTTCGTTGCGGAAGAGGTTCGCGGTGAGGCGGATGCCTTCGGCCATGGTGAAGTACGGGGCCCACGTGTCGGCGAGTTGGGTGACGGTGAATCCGGCTTTAATGGCGTAGGTCGCGGCGAGCATCATCTCGCCGGCGGTTTCGGCGAGGGCATGGACGCCGAGGACTTTGCCGGTGTCCGCGTCGGCGACGATCTTGATGCCGCCGCGGGTGTTGTGGTTCGTGATGGCTCGGGGCACATCGGACAGCCTCAGGTATCGGCAGGCGCACCGGTATCCGGCGGCGATGGCTTCGGCTTCGGTGATGCCGGCGGAGCCGAGCTGCGGCGCGGTGAACAGGACGGAGGGCAGCCCGGTGTAGTCGACCTGTTCGTGGTGGCCGAGGGCGTTGCGGGCTGCGATCTTCCCGGCCATCGCGGCGACGTACACGTACTGGGGCACGTCGGTGACGTCGCCGGCGGCGAACACGACCGGGTTCGTGGTCCGCTGCTGCTCGTCGACGATGATGAAGCCGCGGTCGTCGGTCGCGACGCCCGCCGCGGCGAGGTCGAGCCCGTTGGCGCGTGGTGTGCGTCCGGTGGCGATGAGGACGCGTTCTCCGGTGACCGCCTTGCCGGTGCGGGTGCGCACCCGCACCACGCCGTCGTCCTGGATGATCGTGGCGGCGCGGTCGCCTACGACGGTGATTCCCTCGGAGAGGAAGGCCTTGCGGAGTTCGGAGGAGAGTTCGGGCTCGGCGTGCGGGGCGAGCCGGCCAATGATGGTGACGGCCACGCCGAGGCGGGCGAAGAGCTGGGCTTGTTCGAGGCCGACGAAGCCGCCGCCGATCACTACGAGCGAGGCGGGCAACTCGGTGAGTTCCATTGCCGTGGTCGAGGTGAGGTAGTCGACGTGCTCAAGCCCGGGGATGGCCGGGACGTGCGGTTCGGCGCCGATGGCGACGAGATACGACCTGGCACGAACCGGTCGTTCGTCGATGAGGAGGGTTGCCGGGTCGGTGAATGTGGCGGCGCCGGGGAGGATGTCGAACCCGTAGGCGGCGGCGATGTCGGCGTACTTGGTCTGGCGGAGCATGCCGACGAGGTCATCCTTCTGCCGCACGAGGGCGCCGAGGTCGACAGTGCCGGCGGACGTGGGGGCGCCGGGGAACGGGTTCGCGAGGGCGGCGTGGCGGGTGTGCGCGGCGGCGAGGAGCGTCTTCGAGGGCACACAGCCGACGTTCACGCACGTACCGCCGAGGGTGCCGCGTTCGATGGCGACCACGCTGGCCCCTTCGAGTCGGGCGTGGATCGCGGCGGACATCGCCGCCCCGCCCGTGCCGATCACCGCAAGATCGAACTCGCTGTGCTGCGTCATGATGCCTCCTCGGGTGAACCGGGCCGCTTGCGCGGTCACATCCGTCAGAATGGACCTTCAAGCATGCTTGAAGGTCAAGCCCGTTGGTGGAGGTGTCACAATGCGGATCGGAGAGCTCGCGGAGAAGGCGAGGACGAGGCCGTCGACGCTGCGGTACTACGAGGAGCGCGGACTGCTGCCGCCGCCGGAGCGCACACCGGCCGGGTACCGCAGCTATGGCGACGAGACGGTGCAACGGCTCGCGTTCATCGGCCGGGCCCGCGCGGCGGGCCTCACCCTTGCGCAGGCCGCGGAGATCCTCGATGTTCGCGACGCGGGCCGTTCGCCGTGCGCGCATGTGCGGGACCTCCTTGACCGCCGACTCGTGGAGATCGACGAGCAGCTCGAGCAGCTGCACGCCCTGCGAGGGAGCATTGCCGAGCTTCGAGCGCACGCGGCCGCTACGGCGTCCGAAGCCTGCACACCGGAGTCCATCTGCCGCTACCTCTGAATGGCTTTCGGATCGCTACTGCCGCTGACGGGTGTAGTTGAGGCGATAGGAGGTGGTGCCGGTTTCGATGATGGTGCCGTTGAACGTGAGCCGGTCCACGATCGCCGCGCACAGGCGCGGGTCGGTGAAGGTCTTCGTCCAAGCGCTGAATGACTCGTTGGATGCAATCGCGACGGAGTTCT
This sequence comes from Microbacterium sp., assembly GCF_030149085.1. GTDB lineage: Bacteria > Actinomycetota > Actinomycetes > Actinomycetales > Microbacteriaceae > Microbacterium. The sequence goes on from NZ_JASBSF010000182.1 coordinate 12,260, forward strand.
TCTCTTCGCGCTCGGTGAGGACCTGGAACAGGAGTTCCGCGCCGCGCCGGTCGAGTTCCATGTAGCCGAGCTCGTCGATCAGGAGCAGGTCGACGCGGCCGTACCGGTTGATGGTACGGGTGAGCTGTTTCTCGTCGGCGGCTTCGACGAGCTCGTTCACGAGCTTCGTGGCGAGGGTGTATCGGACGCGGAAGCCTTTCTCAGCTGCGGCGGTGCCCAGGCCGATGAGCAAGTGCGACTTCCCGGTGCCGGAGTCCCCGATCAAGCAGAGCGGGTCGCCGCGGCGGATCCAGTCCCCGTTCGCGAGGGTATGGATCGTCGCCGGGTTGATGTTCGGATTCGCGTCGTAGTCGAAGTCGCCGAGCCATTTGTTCCTCGGGAACCCGGCTGCGGACACGCGGCGGACCACGGACCTTCGGTCCCGGTCGTCGCACTCGGCGAGGAGGAGTTCGGCGAGGAAGCCTTGGTAGGTCAGCTGCTCGCGTTCCGCGGCCGTGATCGCTTCGTGCATCACGGCCCGCATGGTGGGTAGGCGGAGCCTGCGGCAGGCTTGGTCAACGGCGGCCGCGGCGGCTTCTTCGGTCAGCCCGCGCTGTCGACGCAGGGTCGTGGTGACGTTGGTGGGAGTGGTCATGTTCCGGTGATTCCTTCTCTCTTATCGGTGACCGGCGGTTCCGGTTCGGGACGTCGGCTGAGGAGTTCGTCGTAGTGGGCGACGGATGGCAGCGGCCGCCGGTCGGCTGGGAGTCCGGCGATCACCGCGGCCGGATCCGCGAGGCGACGCTGGGTGAGGCTGAAAACTCGCTGCACATCACGTCGCGGTTGTTCAACGCGATGACGGTCTGACTCGGGCCCGGCCGCGTGCAGGCGGGCTTCGACCGCGACGACGTCGGCAGACACCGCCCCGACCGTGAGCGCGGCACGGATCCCTGCGATCACGTCAACGGTTCGCATGGTCCTGTGGAGCAGGAGCACGTCGATCAGCGCCCTTGTGCCGGCGCTGTCGCCGTCGACCTTCCGCGCTTGCTGCCAGAACGCGTCATGCGTTGTCGTGAACACGCCGGCTTCGCGTGCACGGGCCAGCGCGGTGGATCCGGGCAACGCGCCGGGCTTGCGTCTGAGGACCTCGAGGTAGTGGTCGAGGTTGATCGATTCGCCGCCGCGGGCCACGACCCGCTCGTGCCGAGCGACCTCGGCGTGGCCATCGAACACCACAAGTTCAGACGCCCGCAACGAGACGCGCACCTTTCGCCCGATCAGACGGGCGGGCACGGAGTACCTCGCCATCCGCACGGTGATCAGGCTCGAACGGTCTACCCGCGGGTAGAGCACCAGGCCAGGGTCGAACAGCTCGCCTGGCAATGACGCAAGGCGTGCTTGTTCGTCGGTGAAGTCTTGCCCGACAGTGCGGATCCGGGTGTTGATACGCCGCTCGTTGTCGCGCGCGTCCCACCGGCGGATCTGCTCGTTCAACTCGGCGAGCGAGTCGATGACCGGCATCGGAGAAAGCCAGGTGCGACGAAACCGACCGACTTCGCCTTCGACGCCGCCCTTCTCATGGGCGCCATCGATCCCGGGCTGGCAGTAGAACGAGTCGAACCCGTAATGCGAGCGGAACAGCACCCACCGGTCGTTCTCTATCCGACTACGGCCCTTCCCGTACAGCACCGTCTGCACCGCGGCCGTGAGGTTGTCATATCGGATGTGCAGGGTCGGGATCCCACCGATCTCGTCGAACGCGTCGATGTGTCCCTCGAGGAACGCTTCCTGCGATTGCGTCGAGTACACCCGGTGCACCGCCTTCCCCGAGTGCGAGAGCCGGAACGTGAACATGTGGCACTTCGTCTTCACCCCGGCCAGGATCACCCAGACCTCGCCGAAATCGACTTCGGCTTCCTCACCAGGTGCGTGCTCCTGCGGGACGAACACCTCGACGCGGCGCCCGGCGGCGGCGTCGATCTGAGCACGACGTACGCGCACGTAGTCGCGGACCGTCGAGTAGGACAGTCCCGTCGCTTCGTGCTCGTCGACCAGCCGCGCGAGAACCCTTGTCGCCGTGTGCCGCTGCTTGCGAGGAGCGTCCAGATCCTGCGTGAGCATCGCGTCGATCACCGCCTTGTACGGCCCCAGCCGAGGCGACATCCGAGTCGGAGTCTTCCGCTGCGGCGGAACCGGCGACGCCAGCGCCTGCCGCACCGTGCGACGGTGCACCCCGAACCTGTCTGCCAACGCGCGCACCGATAGCCCGTCAACGCGCGAGGCACGCCGGATATCCGCGAACAATTCCACTTTCGACCCCTGCCGGGCCCGCTCATCCTGAAGCAACACGAAACACACGCTCGGGTGGGGCCAGATCAAACCGTCAGAACCGCCCCGGCAAGTCAGAAAGTGGGGCCACTCCTAGCCGTCACCCCGGGGCCAAAACAGACTGACAGAGCCACATAGTGCTCATCACTGTCGGCGCGCTTGCCCACGATGCCTACAGGTACTCGATGACGGCGACCGCACGGTAGCTCGTGGCGAACTCGCTGTAGGACGTGATCGACAGGGAGATGATCTTGTGCTCCGGCTTCTGCGACAACTCTGCGAGGAGTGCGTCGCGGATCGACCCGCTGAGCCTGTCGAAGATGTCGATTTCAACGATCTCCTGGCGTGAGGTCAGCCCCGTGGGGATGTCGGTCATTCGATTGCTTCACTCCCCGACTCGACCTCGACCGCCTGATCCTCCGCAGAGACTTCTTCGACAGGCTCGCCCATCATCATGCGGTAGTGACCGATCTGCCCGTGCTCCTCGAAGATGCGGCGGAACACACGGAGGTTGGCCTCTACGGTGCTCGGCGTCGGCGAGTAGTCGAGGTCATCGAAGATCGAGTGGGAGCCAGCATTGACCCAGGTGAAGAGCGAGCGACAGATGACTTGCTCGTCTCCCTCGAACTTGGCAATGATGGCGGGATCATCGACACCGCCGAGCACTTTGAAGTAGGTCTCCAGGATGCGACGCAAGGTGTTCTGGAGGCCGACTGCGCTCTCCGAGGGACGCTCGGCCGACCTCTTGACCTCGTCCCACAGGGCACCGTAGGCGGTTTGGATCGGGTTGTCGTCGCGTAGCTCGACTTCGCTCGACTGCCCGCTTCGCTTCCGCACGACACCGTACTTCCAAGACCCGAGCTTCGGGCCGCCGTGCGGGCGATAGGTCACGTCCTTGTGGAAGTGAGCGTTGTGCGTCATGAGCAGGAGCTGCCGCACTCGGCCTGTGCCTGCTGCGACATCCTCGACGAGCCTGCGGACAAGGGTGGAGACGGCGTACAGCACATCGCTGTCGAGGCTTGATATCGGGTCGTCGATCACCGCCAGGAGATCATTCGGCTCGGCTTCATCCTGCGGCGAGCCATGTAGCGACTGAGCGAAATAGAGGAAGGTGATGAATGTCCGCTCGCCTTCGCTGAGGGTCTCCGTTGCGACGTCGCCGTTCGAGCGGACGAGGGTGTAACCGTCCTGAACTGCTGTCGACTCCGCCAGTGAGAAGGAATGGAAGCCGACGGAATCCAAGAGGCGGTTGATGCGGTCGATGATCGGCTTGCTTGATGTGACCTTCGCCTGAAGCTCGCGGAGGCGCGACTCTTTGGCGCGGATGTCCGCCGTCGCCGACACGATCTGCCCTTCGATGCTTTCCTTCCCCGTCAGGTGACCAGGCATCGCTCCCTCATAGCGGGCGAGTTCGGCGACGAGGGTCACCCGGGCGAACACGACCCAGCAGCGGTCGAGAAGCGACTTCCTCGCGGCTGATCGGTTCCTGAGGAGTAGGTTGAAGCCCTGGATTGCCGTGTTGGCCTCCCGAACAACGGCGTTGACGCCTTCTACCTGCGGCGAGGGATCGGGCACCGAGAGGATGCTCGACGGCCCGGACAGTTTTGCGCTCAGCTGTGCTCGGGTCTCAGCGATCACCAGCTCCAGCGCAGCACGCGCGGTCGCTAGCCGTTCGGCATTGAGGTGCTCGGCGACGCCCGGCTTCGCTGGCAGATCATCGAGATAGGTCGTCCACTGCTGCTCCCAGGACTCGAAGTGCTGGTTGAGGGCCGACAGTTGTTCCATCTGCTCGACGTAGGTCCGGTCGAAGTACGCCTCCAATTGCTCACCGAGGTCGGATGGAACGGTCTGCTGGCAGAACGGGCAGACACCGTTCGCGTGTTCGAGATGGGTACGACCATGCTGAACCCAGTCGGCGTTGCCGAGCTGCTGGATAAGAGGCGCGAGGCGCACATCCCCGCTACCCACGACTGCCGCGCCCAAGAGAGAGTGGCCCGGCGCGTCTTCGATCTTGATGTCGCGTCCAAGCGGCAGCTCCAGGAGCGGTTGCGCATCTTCCGCGAGAACTGCTGCTGCCTCGGAGGTAAGCGCCGTGAAGTCCTCGGAGGCAGAGAGGTTCGCCGCCGCGACTTCGAGCAGTCGGTCCAGAAGCCGATCTTTGCTGTTGTTGTACCCCGTGAACATCTCACGCAGTTCTGCAGGGACGTCATTGCGCTTCGCCCACGCCGCCTCCTTCAGCGCGGTACGGACACCATCGATCTCACCGTTCTTCGCGTCCAACGAGGCGCGGAGTCCCGCAAGGCCTTCTTTGGCAGCGGCGATGGAACCACTCGGTCCTGTCAGCGATTCGATCTCGGTCTGGATCTCAGCGTTCGTCTCGCCCAGGAGGAACACGCCAGCCAGGTGGCCTGCGGGCGTGAGCGTCGCATTGACGTAGTCGCGGTTGTAGACCTTGATGCCGAGCACGCTGGTCGCTGGGTTCCACTCCAAGGTGGTTCCCGTGAACCGCGTCGAGTCGGCCAAGGCGCGGCTGATCGTCGTCTTGCCGGAGCCGTTGGACCCGAAGAAGAAGTTCACCGGCTTGAGCGGGCCGATGTCTGTACCGGATGCCGGGTCGAAGGCGGGGGCACCGCGCAGCCGAAGGTACTGAAGCATCGCTGCTGAACCGCCTTATGCCTTCGAGCCCGAGGGCTTGTTGTCGGCGCGCGCGTCGATGACGACGATGGACTTCTCGCCGCGGAGATCCAGCTCCTTCAGGACGGAATCGACCTTCGCCACGTCCGCCTCCGTGTAGCAGACGATCATCTTGACCGAGCTGCGCGTGCCGTTCGCCTTCTCGTAGACCTCGACCTGGTTCTGGAGGTTCCGCTTCAGTTGGCTGTTGCTGGCGAGCTTGATCTCGATCAGCGACTTGTCGACGGCTCCTTTGCTCACTTTGAAGTCCACGGGACCGCGCCCGTTGTTGACCTCGCGGTTCACGTCGAACTCGCTGCCGAAGAAAATGAGGCCGAAGAAGAGCTGGACCTCCTTCTCCGTGGCGAGGGGGCGTTCCTGGCCGGGCTTGTTGAGGAGCCGGTGGCCGTCCTGGTTCTCGACGTACTTCTTGAATCCGTTGGCGCGGGTCAGCGCCTCGTCGTAGCTGGTGACCGGCGTCAGGTACAGCGAGGTGTTGGTGCGGATGTCTTCGACGACTTTCTGCACCATCTGCACGAGGATCTCGAAGACCTCCTGCCGCCGTCTTGCGCTGAGGCCGACTGCCTGCTCCCCGGTTTCCTCCTTCTGGCGGATGTAGTAGTCGATGACCTCGGGAAACTGGAGGATCGCCGCAGCCGCCAGGTCCGAGTACTCCTTCTTGGTGGGCTTGTCGCTCAGCTTCTTGAAGAGGTAGTTGTTGACCTGCGCGCGAAGCTGGTCATCTTCGATGGCGTCGGGGATGCTGCTGAATTCGCGCACCAGGTCGGAACGACTGATCCAGGTGTCGTCCTTGGTGAGCATGTCGGCCGGGGTGAGCAGAACGTAGTCCCCGCGGAGCGCGGGCAGTTCGTATTGGCGCGATTCCCAGATCTCGGTCTCGTAGTTGAAGACCGCGCGGGCGACCGAGAATGTGCCGCGCCGGTCGGCCGACAGATGCGCCTGAGCGAACGCCTGCGTGTACTCCAGCAGGTAACCCTTGATGAGGTTCGTGGTGAAGTCGCTGATGTTGTCGCGCCCGACGCCTTCTTTGATGAGCGCGAGCTTCTCCAGGTGGGCACCCTTGGTGATCGACTCCGACCCGAACCCTTTCAGGATCGAGCCGAGAGAGCTGTGCAGTGCGCGGGCGAAGTCCTTGCCGAGTCCACTCCCCGAGTTGCCGAGGACGGTGAATCCGAGCCAGTTCTGCTTCACCTCCTGGAACATGTACCAGGCCTTGATGAGCCCCGGATCGAGATCGGGGATGGCCCGGTCGCGGAGGAATACGAGGTAGCGGATCATTCCGTCGTGGAGATCGCGGTACTCCTGCTTCTTGCTGTTGAAGAGCAGGAAGGGGTCGACGAAGAGTGGTAGGTCGGAGGCGAGGCTGACATCGAACGCGCCGTAGTCCTCCAGCACCTTAGGCGATACCCCGAAGTGCTGGGAGAAGTACAGCTCGATGACCATCCGGCTCACGCTCCAACGAGTTGCAGCAGATGGTCGTAACTCGTCACGCCGTGGTACCTGACGCCCGGCGTACCGGCTACCTGGTCGAGCTTCTCGAAGAGCTTGTTGGCGCAGTCGATCTTCGCCTTCTCAGCGCCGCGCAGTTCGAGCGATGAAAGGGAGAACTTCGTTTCGGCGACGAAGTAGACGTGCTTGACTGCCCCTTCCTGGAAGGCGATTGCCCAATCAGGGTTGTAATCATCGAGCGGAGTCGGAATCTTGAAGCCGCGCGGGAGCTTCGTGAAGACGGATACCTCTTCGCTGATATCGAGTGCCGCACCGAACTCACGCTCGACCTGCGAGTCGTCGAGGACGTACTCGTAGACGTTCTTGTTCGGAGTATGCACGGCCTTCGAGAGATCCTGTGCGGTCTGATTCTCGGTGAAGGGCACCGGCCTTCGGGCCTCAGCGATGCCGAGTGGCAGAGCCAGGTCACCTCACGGCGACGCGACCTGATCGGCGCGCTCGCCGAGACCGTCCTCGACCGCGGCCTCACCCCGCTGGAGCACACCGCCGTCGACATCGCGCTCGCCGATGCGGTGCGCTCGGCCGATGTGCCGATCCTTCCGATGGTGGTCGACCGCATCCTCGCTCCGAACGCCGAGAACGACGATGGCAGGCTCGCCGAGGACGGCCGACTCGTCGGACACGCGCTTCGGAGACTCGTGGCCGGTGACTTGGCGGGACTGTTCGACGGCCCGAGCACCGTGCGCTTCGACCCGTCACTGCCGATGGTGTCGCTAGACCTGTCGCGGGTTGCGGAGAACTCGACGCTCATCTCCGTGCTCATGACGTGTTCGTCGGCGTGGATGGAGTCGGCGCTGCTCGACCCGGCGGGCGGCCCGCGCTGGGTCGTGTACGACGAGGCGTGGCGGCTCATGTCGCATCCGGCGCTGCTGCGCCGGATGGATGCACAGTGGCGGCTCGCGCGGCACTACGGCATCGCCAACCTGCTCATTTTCCACAAGCTCAGCGACCTCGACAACGTAGGCGACCAGGGCTCGGCGATGCGCGCACTCGCCTCGTCCCTGCTCGCCAACGCCGAGACACGGGTGATCTACAGGCAGGAGAGCGATCAGCTCGGAGCGACTGCGCAGGCCCTCGGACTCACCGGAACTGAGCAGGGATTGCTGCCCGGCCTCGGCACCGGGCAGGGGCTCTGGAGGATCAAGAACCGCTCGTTCGTCGTCCAGCACCAGCTCCACCCTGCCGAACTTGCGATGTACGAGACAGGTCAGAAGGCCAGAGGAGCGTGAAATGTCCATCACCCTTTCGCGGCGACGCCGCGCTCGCTCAGAGAGCGCCGAGCAGGAGGACTCAGCCAACGTGCCGCCCGTGCTGCCGGTCGTGACGATGACCGTGCAGGCGGACGCGACGCTGCGCGTCGTGGTCGACGGGAAGCTGTTCGGTCCGCCGACGTTCGCTCCGCCGTGGCAGCGGCACTCGTTCGCGCAGATCATCAGCGAAGTGATCGAGCAGCGCCGCTCCCCAGTCCGCGTCGTGGTGCACGAACTCGATGGCACCATCTACACGGATATCGTGACCGCTCCACTGCACCCCGTGTCCCTCGACCAGTCCCCGCCCGCAGGACCGCGGGCCTCGGTCGAGGATGGCGACTCCGCGCGGGATGCGACGGAGCCTTCGCACCCGCGCGCACTCCAGAATGGCGAGGGCTTCGTACCAGGCGAGGATGTGGCCGTAGCGGTCATCGTCCGGCACGCCGCGGCAAGCGGCGACGGAGCGGCAAGGGCTCAGATCGAGCCGGGTCTGCTCGATCTGAGCCCCACGCACGAGGTCATCCTGCTCGGCCGCGTCTCGGGCACCTGCGTCATCGGACACCCGGCATGACCAGTTCGTCACCGCGAGCCAGGGCGTTCGGCGACGAGCTGACGAACCTCGCCCTCGGCGCGCTCATCGGTGCGATGCTGCTGGCCGGTGCGCTGCGCTTGGCCGGGAGCATCGCTGCGTTCGTCACAGTTGCGCCCCAGCCTGCGGCAGGTCTCGAAGCGGGAGTCGGCGTGGTCTTCCACCCCGATGACCCCGGCTCGGCACTCGGCTCCGCGTCACTCAGCCCGGTCGCCTACTGGATCACCGTCGCACTCCTGCTCACTGCCGTCGGAACGGCGACGTGGTTCATCTGGCGATGGGTGCGCGAGCTGGGCAAGCGGACCAAGGCCGACCCGAACCGGATCGAGGGAATCGCCGAGGGGCGCGATGTGCAGCGGGCCGCATCCGAACGCGACCTCCTGCGTCGAGCGAAGACCCTGCGCCCCTCGCTCACCGACCCGAAACCCGAGCAGGTCGGCTACCTCCTCGGCACTTCGCGCGGCAAGCGCGTGTGGACATCCGTGGAGGACTCGATCCTGCTGATCGGCCCGCCGAGATCCGGCAAGGGCGCGAACATCGTCATCAACACCATCCTCGACGCGCCCGGTGCGGTCATCACGACCTCGACCCGGCCAGACAACCTCACGGCGACGCTCCGCGCTCGCCAGGCGCGCCGCGGCCCGGTCTCCGTGTTCGATCCCCA
>NZ_JASBSF010000183.1 GCF_030149085.1 Microbacterium sp.
ACCGATGCCGGTGTGGCGATCGACGGCGACACCATCGTAGCCGTCGACGCTCGCGACGAGCTGGAGCGGCGATATCCGGATGCCGAGCACCGTCACCTCAGCGATCGACTTATGATGCCGGGGCTCATTAACGGCCACCACCACTCTGGGCTCCTGCGCGGAACCGCCGAGCACATGCCCGTGTACGAGTGGCTGCGCGTGCACATCGATCCCATGCATCGAGTTCTCCAGCCGGATGACGCGGCGGCAGCAGCCTGGCTCTGCTACGCCGAGGGACTCCTCTCAGGCACGACCACCGTCGTAGATATGTGGCGCTACATGGATCGGGCCGCCGCCGCCGCGGTCGAGCTCGGCAACCGACTCGTCACCGTCAACTACGTCGGCGAGCATCCCAACTTCGACTACTTCGACACCCTCGATGACAACGAACGGATGCTGCGCGAATGGACGGGCGCGGGCAGTGGTCGAATCATGCCATGGGTGGGCCTGGAGCATCCGTTCTACGCCGACGACGCCGGTCGCGCCCGTGCCGTCGCGATGGCGCGGGCCTACGGCACCGGCATCTACACGCACTGCAGCGAGTCCGACCTGGACGTGCAGATATTCGCGGAACGCACCGGGCTACGCCCGATGCATGCCCTCGAGCGCATGGGCTTCTTCGACACCCCCCGCGCCATGATCGCGCACGCAGTGTGGCTCGACACTGACGAGATCCGCCTGATCGCCGAGCGTGGTGTCGGGGTTTCACACAACCCCGTCAGCAACATGAAGCTCGCCAGCGGCATGGCCCCGATCGCAGAGATGCTGGCCGCGGGCGTGAATGTCGGCCTCGGCACCGACGGCGAGAAAGAGAACAACAACCTTGACATGTTCGAGGAAATGAAGGTCGCGTCCCTGCTCGGCAAGCTCCGAAAGATGGATGCCGCGGCCATGGACTCCTGGCAGGTGCTCGAGATGGCGACCGTCGGCGGTGCGCGCGCAATCGGCCAGGGCGACAGACTCGGTTCGCTCGAGCCAGGCAAGCAGGCCGACCTGATCACCATCCGTACTGACACACCCCGGATGACCCCGCTCCTTCCCGCGGGATCCCACGCGAATGTCCATCACAATCTCGTGCATGCGGTGCGCGGTGGTGACGTCGATCGGGTCGTCGTGGCCGGTCGCACGGTGGTCGCTGACGGCATCCTTACAACCGCCGACCTCGACACCCTCATCGCGAACGTGCGCGAGCGAGTTCCAGGGCTGTTCGCACGCCGCGCCGACTACCTCACGTCGGTCGGGGAACCCAGAGGCCTGTTCACTCAGTGACGGCCCTCTGCCAGGATGGCAAGGAGAGTATCGCGATCCGATCGGAGTGTCATGACCACGTTCGACCAACTGCTGTCCGAGCAGATCGGCCACGAGTTCGCCGCCAGCCAGCAGTACATCGCCATCGCCGTTTGGTACGACGACCACGACCTGCCGCAGCTCGCGCGCCACTTCTACCGCCAGTCCGTCGAAGAGCGCAACCACGCGATGATGCTCATCCAGTACCGCCTCGACCGCGACATGGGCGTGACCATCCCCGGCGTTCCGGCTGTGCGCACCGACTTCGCCGACCACGCCGAGCCGATCCGCCTGGCACTCGAGCAGGAGAAGCGCGTTTCGTCACAGATCGAGGCGCTCTTCGCTGCGGCCCGCGCCGAGAGCGACGGACTGGGAGAGCAGGCGATGCTGTGGTTCCTGAAGGAACAGGTTGAGGAGGTCGCGTCGATGACGACCCTCCTGAACATCGCCGAGCGCACGACCAACCTCTTCGACATTGAGAACTTCGTCGCTCGCGACATGCCGAACGGCGACTCGACCGAAGCTGACGCGCCGCCCGCTGCCGGCGGCGCCCTCTGATCTGAGCGACCCACCGTCGCGCAGGGCGCGTAGCGTGACGGTGTGGCATCTCACATGAGTCGGTCGCAGCGGCTCATCCTCACGATCGCGATCCTCGCGTCGTTCGTCGCGTTCCTCGACGGAACGCTCATCAACGTCGCCCTCCCCGCGATCGAAGACGACCTCGGCGGCGGCCTCACGACCCAGCAGTGGGTAGTGGATGCCTACCTCATCACCCTCGGATCGCTCATCCTGCTCGCCGGGTCGATCTCGGATGCCTTCGGCAGGCTGCTCGTGCTGCGCATCGGCCTCTACGGATTCGCCGCGGCATCCGTCGTCATCGCGATCGCGCCAGACCCCGCCATCCTGATCGTCGCCCGAGCGGTGCAGGGTGCAGCTGGCGCGTTCCTGGTCCCGAGCTCTCTGGCGCTCATCACCTCGCGCTTCGACGGCGCGATGCGCGGCCGGGCGATCGGCATCTGGACGGCCATGACCACCGGCGCCATGATCGTCGGGCCCCTCATCGGCGGCGTCTTCGTCGACTACCTGTCGTGGCGATTCGCGTTCGTCATCAACGTCGTACCGATCGGCATCACGCTGTGGCTCCTCCACACCCTCGGCGAGCGCGACGAGCGCCGCCCCGATGCGCGCATCGACTGGATCGGCGCCGCCCTGTGCACCTTCGGACTCGGCGGGGCGGTCTTCGCGCTGATCGAACAACCGAACCTCGGATGGGGATCGCCCGTGATCTGGGGGACGTTCGCGGCCGGCATCCTTCTGTTCGCGCTCTTCCTCTGGCGTCAGCGGTCGGCGACGGCGCCGATGTTGCCGCTTGACCTCTTCCGCATCCGCAACTTCTGGACTGGCAACATCGCGACCCTCTTCGTCTACGCGGCGCTCTCACTCAACGGCTTCGTCGTCACCGTGTACCTGCAGCAGCAAGCCGGCTTCTCTGCGACTCTCGCGGGGCTTGCGAGCCTGCCCTCAACCGTCATGATGGTGCTGCTGAGCGCGTCGATAGGGTCACTGTCCGACCGTTTCGGACCACGGATCTTCATGACCGTCGGACCGCTCGTGATGGCCGGCGGATCGCTGCTGCTTCTCACGGTCACCGACCCCGTCAACTACTGGCTCCAACTCCTTCCGGGGCTCATCCTCTTCGGACTTGGGCTTGCCATCACGGTCTCGCCCCTCACCGCGGCGATCCTCGGCGCGGTGGACCCTGCCCGATCGGGCATCGCATCGGCCATGAACAACGCGGTCGCAAGAATCGCCGGGCTTCTCGTCATCGCGACGCTCGCGACGATCGTCGCCGGGAGCCTCGATCTGGACGGATTCCACCGCGCCGCGATCGTCACCGCCGGACTCATGGTCGCGGGCGGCATCGTGTCTCTCCTCGGCATCCGGAACTCCGATGTCGCCTCAGCCGGCGGGGACCCGGCGCCCGCTACCGGGGCGTAACGTCGACCTGCCAGACTGTCCCCCATGAGCGTGATCGAGAACTCGAAAGTCACCGTCGTCGGCGCCGGCAGCGTCGGCTCCAGCGTCGCCTACGCCGCCCTCATCCGCGGCTCAGCCCGCCATGTCGCCCTCTACGACATCAATACCGCGAAGGTGGATGCCGAGGTTCTCGATCTCGCTCACGGCACCCTGTTCACCGGCACGAGCGACATCACCGGCGGCAGCGACATCTCGGTAGCCGCGGGTTCGCACGTCGTCGTGATCACCGCCGGCGCGAAGCAGAACCCGGGGCAGAGCCGCATCGAGCTTGCGGGCGTGAATGCCGGCATCCTGCGAAAGATGCTCCCCCAGCTGCTGGAGGTGGCCCCCGACGCGGTCTACGTCATCGTGACCAACCCGTGCGATGTGCTGACGGTGCTCGCCCAGGAGGAAACCGGGCTTCCTCCGGAGCGGCTGTTCGCGTCGGGAACCGTACTCGATACGTCTCGGCTGCGCTGGAAGCTCGCGCATCGAGCTGGTGTTGCCACCTCGAGCGTGCACGCCTACATCATCGGTGAGCACGGCGACACGGAGTTCGCCCTGTGGTCCCATGCGAGCATCGGCACGGTCCCGCTCCTGGAGTGGGAGTCGGAGGGCCACCCTCGAATGACGGTCGATGAGCTCGACGCGATCACCGTCGATGTTCGGGATGCCGCCTACAAGGTCATCCAGGGCAAGGGCGCGACCAATTACGCGATCGGACTCTCGTCGGCGCGCATCATCGAGGCCATCCTGGGTGACGAGAACGCCGTCTTGCCCGTCAGCACGGTGCTGCAGGACTTCCACGGCATCGACGGGGTGGCGCTCTCGGTGCCCTCGATCGTCAATTCCCGCGGTGCGTTCCCGATCCGCCAGACGCCGTTCTCCCCGAACGAACTCGCACTGCTGCGCCGGTCGGCAGATGCCCTTCGCGAGGTGGCGACCTCGCTGCGCTGACCTGGATCGGGCGCTCCCGCAGGCGTAGCTAACTCCTCACGATCGGCGGAACTTCGGCGACTCGGCACAGCAGGAGCGGGCCGATGGCGCCGGTCCTGCTGAGTTGGCGACGGATGCCGTGGCGGACCGATAGCGTGTGGTCAGCCCCACTGCGGAACGCGTCCGTGTGAGGAGAACCCGTGACCACCTACCTCCCACTGCCACGCCCGGGTGGCGACGCGGACACGATGCGCGTCCAGCATGGGCTCCTGCGCTACGTGCGCGAGGCGGCGGCGCTCGGGGCCCCGTTGCCCGGGGAACTGGAGTTGACGGCGCGCCTGGAGTGCAATCGCCAGCAACTGCGCAACGCGATGGCCCAGCTCGAGGCGCAGGGCATCGTGCGGCAACGGCAGGGGACGGTGACCACGGTCGATCCGATCGCCCTGCGCTTGAGCGTCCGCCTTGAGGAGCAGTTCGAACACACCGAGCTCCTCGACCGCCTCGACTATCGCGCCGAAGTGGAGGTGCTCGACTCCCGCACTCTGCCCCTCGGCGCGGAGATCGGTGCAGTGATGGAGCGGCCGGCAGACACCACCCGGCTGGCGGTTCGCAAGCGATGGTGGGCGGATGGTGCCGTCGCGATGATCGCCGATGACACCGTGCCGATTCCGGTCGAGCTCCCCGCGGATCTCGACCCTGTCCGCATCGGGGCTGGATGCCGCCTTCCTTCCACCGGAGCATGGCGGCCAGGGCCTGTCCTATGTGACGCTGGCGCACACCGTCCGCATCCTCGCCTCCCACCACCCCGCCGTCGCCACGGTCTGGCTCATGCACATCGGCGCAGCGCACGCGCTCGTGACGATGTCCGCTCCCGATGAGGCTGCCTTCTTCGCAGCCAAACTGCGCGCCGGCGAGCGCTTCGTCAACGCCCTCTCCGAACCCGCGGGCGGCAGGTTCTTCCTCGCACCCCAGCAGAACGCGACTCCCGCCGGCGAGAACTGGGTGCTCACCGGCCGCAAGGTGTTCGTCTCGGGCTCGGAGGCCGCAGACCACATGCTCGTCAACACGAGCATCGACGGGACCCCGGCCTTCTTCGGGGTGACGGTCGATGACAGCATCAGCTTCCCGCCCATCGACGAGACCGTCGGCATGCGCGCAACGCGCAGCCGCACTGTCCTTTTCGAGAACACGCCGCTGCTGGCATCCCGCCCGCCGACTATGCGAACCTCATCACCGTCGGATTCGCGATGCTCTCGGGGTCTGCCCCGAGTTTGGTTGACATCTGAACTGTGAGGATTCGTCCTCGCTGGAAGGATGTTCTTGTGGCAAAGCCCTATCCCCGAGAGTTCCGCGATGATGTCGTGGCCGTGGCCCGGAAGGGTCAGGCGCCGCTGGCGCAGATCGCGAAGGACTTCGGTATCTCCGAAGGCTCGTTGAGCAACTGGATGAAGCAGGCCGACGTCGAGGACGGCAAGCGTGCCGGCCTGACCGACGACGAGCGCAAGCAGCTGCGTGAGGCGAATAAGCGGATCCGGCTGTTGGAGCAGGAGAACGAGGTGCTGCGGCGGGCCGCGGCGTATCTGTCGCAGGCGAACCTGCCGGGAAAATAGTCTTCCCGCTCGTCCACGAGATGGCTGCGGCCGGTGCTCCCGTGAGGGTGCCGGTCGCGGTGGCGTTGCGGGTCCTCGGCCTGTCCAGGCAGGGGTACTACCAGTGGCTCAAAGACCCGGTCTCCCAGCGGGACTGGGACGACGCGCACCTGATCGATGTGCTCTACGACCTCCATGCCGACGACGTCACGCTCGGCTACAGGTTCCTCACCGATGAGCTCGAGAGCGAGCACGGGATCTCCGCGAGCGAGAACCGGGTGCACCGACTCTGCCGGATCGCGGGCATCCACGCGTCGCACCACCGCAAGCGCAGCAAACCCGGCAGCACGGGACCTGCGCCGCATGATGACCTCCTCGCGGTCGTCGACGAGCACGGCGTCATCCGGCACGAGTTCATCGCCGACGGGCCGAACAAGGTCTGGCTCTGGGACATCTCGGAACACCCGACCAGAGAAGGCAAACTCTACATCTGCGCGATCAAAGACGTCTGGTCGAACAAGATCGTCGGTTACTCCATCGACACCCGCATGAAGTCATCTCTCGCCCGCGCGGCGATGCGCAACGCGATCGCGTTGCGCTCACCTGACGGCACGATCTGCCACTCCGACAGAGGCGGCCAGTTCCGCGCGAAACGCACCCAGAACCTGCTCCGCAACAACGGGCTCGTCGGCTCCATGGGCAGATCCTACGGCGCCGGGGACAACGCGAGTATGGAGAGCTTCTTCAGTCTCCTCCAGAAGAACGTACTCAACACGAGACGCTGGGACACCCGCGCCGATCTCCGCCTCGCGATGGTCACCTGGATCGAAACGAAGTACAACCGCCGACTATGCGAACCTCATCACCGTCGGATTCGCGATGCTCTCGATCGGCATCGCCGAGTCTGCGATGGATGCCTACGCTGCCGCCGCCCGAAAGAGCAAAGGCGGCGCCCCGTCACAGTCCGAGAACCAGTGGGTGCAGATGGAGACCGGCATGCTGTGGACGCAGCTGCAGGCAGCACGCCTGTTCGCGGAGCGCGTCGCGTGGCTCGCCGACGAGCGTTCCGAGGAGGCCATGCCCGCCGCCGCCGAATCGAAGATGCTCGCGAACGAGGTCGCCAAGCAGGCTGCAGCGGAGGCACTCCGGGTCGGCGGTGGCGGGAGTTTCCTGCTGAGCTCGCCGATTCAGCGGATCTTCCGCGACGCCCAGGCCGGAGCCCTCATGGCGTACTCGGTGCCCCTGGCCCAGCAGGTCGTCGGCGAGGCCGTCCTCACCGCCGACTGACCCGCGGCATGCGTCACGAACTCCTCAATCCTGGCGGCCCTCCCGCCCAGGGCGCTGGTTCCCGGGCTTGGCCGCAGCGGGTGTGAGGAGTTGGCTCCGGGCGGGGTGGCCGCCCCGTCCGGGGCAGCGACAGAGCCACCCGGCGCGCACCAGCGCGGGCCGGCGTCGCCAACTCCTCAAGAACGCCACATCTCCGGCCTCGGTCATGCCGGCTTGGGCCCGTGCCGGTCGGATGTGAGGAGTTAGCCACAGGGCAGGGCGCGCCGGGTGGCGGTGTCGGATGCCGCGGCTAGCCTGATCGCATGGCCAAACGTCCGACCACCGCTGCTCCCTACCGGTGCACCGAGTGCGGCTGGACAACGGTCAAGTGGGTCGGCCGCTGCGGCGAGTGCCAGCAGTGGGGCACGGTGGTCGAAGCCGCCGAACAGACCGGGATCGTGCGGACACTCACCCCCACGGCGCCGAGCGCCGATCGCGCTGCGCAACCGATCACGCGGGTCTCGGCATCCGACGCGCCCCGCCGAACGACAGGCATCGGCGAGTTCGACCGCGTGCTCGGCGGCGGTCTGGTCCCGGGTGCCGCAATCCTGCTCTCCGGCGAGCCCGGCGTCGGCAAGTCGACACTGCTGCTGGATGTCGCGGCGCACTCCGCGGCATCCGGTCACCGCGTTCTTTATGCGAGCGCCGAGGAGTCCGTCGCGCAGGTCAGGCTGCGGGCCTCGCGCACCGGGGCCCTGCACGACGAGCTCTACCTCGCGAGCGAAACCGACCTCGCGACCATTCTCGGCAACGTCGACGACGTGCAGCCGAGCCTCCTGATCGTCGATTCGGTGCAAACCGTTTCGTCGGCGATGCACGAGGGGGCGGCGGGCCATCCGTCGCAGGTGCGTGAGGTGGCGTCGACACTCATCCGGGTCGCGAAGGAACGGGGCCTGCCGGTCATCATCGTGGGGCACGTGACCAAGGACGGCTCGATCGCCGGCCCCCGCATCCTGGAACACCTCGTCGATGTCGTCTGCCACTTCGAGGGCGACCGCCAAAGCTCGCTGCGCTTCGTTCGTGCCCTCAAGAACCGCTTCGGCCCGACAGACGAGGTCGGATGCTTCGACATGACCGGCGACGGCATCCAAGAGGTCGCCGACCCCAGCGCGCTATTCCTCGGGCACGGCGATCCGGTAGCGGGAACCTGCGTCACGATCGCGATGGAAGGGCGCCGGGCCCTTCCCGTCGAAGTGCAGGCGCTCACGATCAAAACCTCGGCACCGAACCCCCGGCGGATCGTCAACGGCGTCGAGGCCTCACGCGTAGCCATGGTTCTCGCGGTGCTCGAACGGCGAGCTGGCGTGATCGTCAGCGACCACGATGTGTACGTGTCGACCGTCGGCGGGGTGCGGCTGGCCGAGCCCGCGGCAGACCTCGCCATTGCGGTCGCCGTTGCCAACGCTGTCAGTGAGACTGCGCTTGCCAAGGGGACCGCAGCGATCGGCGAGCTCAGCCTCGCTGGCGAGATCAGACCCGTGATGCAAGCGGCCCAGCGGCGGGCAGAGGCTGAGCGTCTCGGCTACCGCACGGTCGTGGATGCGGCATCCAAGAATCTGCGCGGCGCACTCGGGGACTTGAGTCTGCATACGGTGCGGCCGGGCCGGCGACCCGGCTCCGAGCGCTCCGACGATGGACCAGGTTTCTAGCTGCCGGCCGGGTTAGTCCTCGATCCGGACCTCGAGGGCGGCAAGCACATCGGCTGGGCTCGCCTGCATCGGATGAGGCCCCGCCAGGTCGAAGAAGACTGTGGTGATCTCGTCGCGGTGCGCCTGTAGAAAGGTCTTGAGGCTTGCCGGCGGCATCAGCGCGACCGCCGGGGGAAGGGTCGCCGGCTTGTTTGCCGCGTCGCTGAACAGAAGGAGAGCAACCTGGCCGGTGTTCGGGTCGCGAAAGGTCCACACCTCACCGACGTCGAGCGGATTGTCGCGCTGCCCCGGCTTCATGAGCGGCACCACTGTCGGACCGTGCCGCAGGGCAAAAGCAACAGCTGCGACATCCTGCGTCTGAAGCGCATCAGCCAATTGCGTGTTGCGGAACTCCAGCGGCTTCGCGCCCTTCTTCCCAGCCATCCTTCCAGGGTAGATGACCCCACCGGCAGGCTCCCGGCGTGCGGTCGGCGTCAGTAGAGGAAGAACTGCTTGGTCTGGTCCGAGGCGATGCCGCCGATCTCCACAGCGAGGTGGTACGACGCACCACCAGCGCCTGCTGACGGGCGCGACTCGGCGTCGCACGTGCTCACGGATGAGCGGGTGCGGTCCCACGTCAGCGGTGTCGCGCTGTCGACTGTCTGGCCAGCCTCCAGCGTCACGATCATGTCACTCGGGTCGGTCTGACAGTCTGTCGAACGCCACCACGTGTCGCTCCCACTGGTGATCGTGAACGACTGCGTCGTGGTTCCGACATTGATCGTGCACGAGGCATCCGAGGTGTTCGTGAGCCGGATCGACAGCTGGGGGTTCTGACCCGAGGCGTACTCGTCCTGGTCGGTGAGTGCCTCAACGGTCACGTCTCCGCGCGTGCACGTCGGGGGCGCGGTCTCCAGGGGGCCGGGGTCGGTGGTCGCCGCAGCCTCGGGTGCTGACGAGTCAGTCGGGGCGGGCGTTGTCGCGGTCGGGGCCGGGCTGACGGATAACGTGCGGGTCGGCTTGGGACCGGCATCCGGCTGCGCCGCGCTCGACCACGGTTGGGCGACGAACAACCAGACAATCGCGGCGATGATCGCGATCAGTGCGAGCAGCACGACGAGGCGCCGCCGACGGTACACGCCCGGGGACGGGCGGCGACGCGGTGGCTGGCTGCTCATGCATCCAGGGTAGGCGCGGGGCCGCGCGACGCCGGATCGGCGCGCCTCAGTCGAAGGTCTTCAGCATCCGCGTGTTGCCAAGGGTGTTGGGCTTCACATGGGCGAGGTCCAGGAACTCGGCGACACCCTCGTCAGGCGAGCGGATGAGCTGTGAGTACACGTCCGGGTCGACGACCTGCTCGCCGATCACCTCGAAACCACGGGCCGAGAAGAACTCCACCTCGAAGGTCAGGCAGAACAGGCGTCGCAGCCCGAGCGCACGCGCGTTCTCTTCCAGACGGTCGACGATCGCTCGGCCGACGCCGTGATGCAGCCACTCGTCAGCGACGATGAGAGTGCGGATCTCGCCGAGGTCGTCCCACATGACGTGCAGCGCACCACACCCGATAAGTCGGCCATCGGCATCCTCGGCAACGGTGAACTGCTGCACCGACTCGAACAGCACCACGAGGTCTTTGCCCAGGAGAACTCGTCGCTGCACCCAGGGTTCGAGGAGAGCCTGGATCGCGCGAACGTCCGCCGTTCGTGCCGGTCGGACGCTGAATTCGGTCATCCCCCCAGCCTAGAGCGCGAACTCTCCAAGGAATCTGCCAGGCGCACCCCCTTCCCTGACTGACCGGCGCGGCGGATGATCGAGGTAGCACCACCGATCGCGCGGTGATGTCAAGCCCCCACCGTTTCGCCCGGTGCGGGTGGACCCTTCAGGAGCAGTTCCCTTCAACGGGAGGATCCACCATGGTCCCCACGACATCCACGCCCACGCCCGCTGCCCCGCCCCGCGCCAGCGCGCCGCCGGTCGAATCGGTCGTTCTCATCGGCCCCACCACGTACGAAGTGCACCGAGCCGATCGGATCGTGGGTTACATCGACATCGTCGGCGGCGTCTATGTCGCCCTCGCCGGCCCCCGGTACGACCATGCGGTCGAGGTGCGGCAGTCGATCGTCCTCGACACAGCGGTAGCGGCGCTCCTCGCGCCTTCCCTGGCGGCTTGAGCGAACGACGAGGGGGACGGATGCCGAAGCATCCGTCCCCCTCAGCTTGCGCCGGGATCAGTCCGAGGTGATCGCCAGGTCAGGCGTGATCGAGATGTCGCCGCCCGAGATCACACCGACCGCGACCTTCTCACCGCGGGGGCCGTGCTCGAACAGGAACTGGCCGTTCTCGGCATCCACCTTCACGTGGTCACCGGGGTTCAGTTCGCCGTGCAGGATCTTCTCGCTCAGCTGGTCCTCGATCTCGTGCTGCATCGCGCGACGCAGCGGGCGAGCACCGAGGGCCGGGTCGAACCCGACCTCGATGAGGCGGTCCTTCGCGGCCAGCGACAGCTCGATCGTCATGTCGCGGTCAAGGAGCCGCTCGCCGAGGCGCTTCGTGAACAGATCCACGATCTGGCGCAGTTCGTCCTTGTCGAGCTGGGGGAACACGATGATGTCATCGACGCGGTTCAGGAACTCGGGCTTGAAGTGGCGCTTGAGCTCCTCGTTCACCTTGCCCTTCATCCGCTCGTACGACGTCGAGGTGTCACCCTCGACCTGGAACCCGACCGGGCCGCCGGCGATCGCCTGCGAACCGAGGTTCGTGGTCATGATGATGACGGTGTTCTTGAAGTCCACAACGCGTCCCTGACCATCGGTCAACCGGCCCTCTTCGAGGATCTGCAGGAGCGAGTTGAAGATGTCGGGGTGGGCCTTCTCGATCTCGTCGAACAGCACGACCGAGAACGGCTTGCGACGCACCTTCTCGGTGAGCTGGCCACCCTCTTCGAAGCCGACGAATCCGGGAGGGGCACCGAACAGACGCGAAACGGTGTGCTTCTCGCCGAACTCACTCATGTCGAGCGAGATCAGGGCACCTTCATCGTCGAACAGGAACTCGGCGAGTGCCTTGGCGAGCTCCGTCTTTCCGACACCGGTCGGACCGGCGAAGATGAACGAGCCGCTCGGACGCTTCGGGTCCTTCAGCCCCGCCCGCTGACGACGGATCGTCTTGGATAGAGCGGCGATCGCCTCTTCCTGGCCGATGACGCGCTGGTGCAGCGCCTTCTCCATGAAGACGAGGCGGCTCGACTCCTCCTCGGTGAGCTTGAAGACGGGGATGCCGGTCGCCTGGGCGAGCACCTCGGCGATCAGGCCCTCGTCGACGACGGCGGGCGACGAAACCTCACCCGAACGCCACTGCTTCTCAAGACGCAGCCGCTCGGCGAGCAGGCTCTTCTCCTCGTCGCGCAAGGATGCAGCCTTCTCGAAGTCCTGGTCCTCGGATGCAGCTTCCTTCTGCTCGCGGACCTTCGCGATCTTCTCGTCGAATTCGCGAAGCTCCGGCGGGCTCGACAGGATGCTCAGGCGCAGGCGTGCTCCAGCCTCATCGATCAGGTCGATGGCCTTGTCGGGCAGGAACCGGTCGCTGATGTAGCGGTCGGCGAGGTTCGCGGCCGCGACAATCGCGCCATCGGTGATCTGCACCTTGTGGTGCGCTTCGTAGCGGTCGCGCAGCCCCTTCAGGATGTTGATCGCGTGGGGCAGGCTCGGCTCGGCAACCTGGATCGGCTGGAAGCGGCGCTCGAGCGCAGCATCCTTCTCGAAGTGCTTGCGGTACTCATCCAGCGTCGTGGCACCGATGGTCTGCAGCTCACCGCGCGCGAGCAGAGGCTTCAGAATGGATGCCGCGTCGATCGCACCCTCGGCAGCACCGGCCCCGACGAGCGTGTGGATCTCGTCGATGAACACGATGATGTCGCCGCGGGTGCGGATCTCCTTCGTGACCTTCTTCAGGCGCTCCTCGAAGTCGCCGCGGTAGCGGGATCCGGCGATGAGCGAGCCGAGGTCCAGCGAGTAGAGCTGCTTGTCCTTCAGCGTCTCGGGGACATCGCCCTTCACGATCGCCTGCGCGAGGCCCTCGACGACGGCGGTCTTGCCGACGCCGGGCTCACCGATCAACACGGGGTTGTTCTTGGAGCGGCGCGACAGGATCTGCATGACCCGCTCGATCTCTTTCTCGCGCCCGATGACGGGGTCGAGCTTGTTGTCGCGCGCGGCCTGCGTGAGGTTGCGACCGAACTGGTCGAGCACCTGCGATCCGCCCTGAGCCGTTCCCTGGGCCTGCTCGCCAGCGCCCGTGGCGACACCCGCGGGCTCCTTGCCCTGGTAACCCGAAAGCAACTGGATGACCTGCTGGCGCACCTTGTTGAGGTCAGCGCCGAGCTTGACGAGCACCTGAGCGGCAACGCCCTCGCCCTCGCGGATGAGGCCAAGCAGGATGTGCTCGGTGCCGATGTAGTTGTGGCCGAGCTGCAGCGCCTCGCGCAGCGACAGCTCAAGGACCTTCTTGGCGCGCGGCGTGAACGGGATGTGGCCCGTCGGCTGCTGCTGGCCCTGGCCGATGATGTCTTGCACCTGCTCGCGAACGGCATCCAACGAAATACCGAGCGACTCGAGCGCCTTGGCAGCAACGCCCTCACCCTCGTGGATCAGACCCAGGAGGATGTGCTCGGTGCCGATGTAGTTGTGGTTGAGCATCTTCGCCTCTTCTTGGGCGAGCACAACCACGCGACGGGCACGGTCGGTGAATCTCTCGAACATCCGCTTACTCCTTCGGCCGGTGAGTCGCTGGATGCTGACCCACTGCTGGCGTCGTACATCGAGAGTAACGACGGAGCGGGAACGCTATGCCCGTGTTCGCCAGGGGCATACCGCATCCTCCTTCTCGCGCGGGCTGGCGATCCGGCCTCGCCGCAATCCCGACCGGCCCGCAGGTGCACGGGCGGTGAGAGGCCGCTACTTGACGGGAGCAGCATATCGTTTATCGTTATTAACGAAGAACGATAAGGAGTCTGCCCATCATGTCACAGGACACCCAACCCGGCCGCGTCGACCGGGGCACTATCCGGACGATCGCGGTACTGGCAGCCCTCATGGCACTCGTTCTGTGCGCGGGTCAGCTTGCGCGGGCGTTCGCAGTCCTCTTCTCTCCGGACATCACCCTCACTCTCCTTGCCGAAGCCCCGTTACCCATCACGCCGGATGCCGGGGTGACTGCAGCCTCGGTGGAATCGGCATCCGTGACCGCCGACTTCGCGCAGTCGGCGCGGCTACTGATGGCGGCGGGAAACGTCGCCTTCGCCGTGACGGCACTGATCGTGGGCGCGGCGGCGGCCTGGCTGCTGTGGGCCATCGCCTCGGGCATGCGCTTCCCGGTCACGCTGTATCGGTTCACGCTCGCGGCCGGATTCGCCCTCGCTCTCGGGCCACTGCTGGGGACCGCTGCGCAGGGGTTTGGATCGATGGAGGCTGCGCATACGACCAACGATGCCCTGGGCGGCATCCTGCTGGTGGGGTTCGGAATCGACGGGTGGGGGTTCACCATTCCCCTCGTCGGGTTCGCCGTCCTCGCCCTCGGCTACGTGTTCCAGGCGATGCGCCGGATGCAGCGTGACACCGAGGGACTGGTGTGAGCCCCGCCGAAGCCGAAGACGACGGACCGAGCGGCATCCACTGTCGCCTCGATGAGTTGCTCACCGAACGCGGGATGACGCTCACGCGGTTGTCGGAGCTTGTCGGCGTCTCGATAGTGAACCTCTCGATCCTCAAGAACGATCGCGCTCGCGCGATCCGGTACTCGACACTGTCGGCGATCTGCCACGCGCTGGATTGCGAGGTCGGTGACCTCCTCGTCCGCGCCGACGGCTCGGACTAGGCATCCGCGTCGTCTCCACCCCCGCTCCGCTGTCACAGATCGCAGCCGGACTGGCTCGCAGACCGCACTCTGTGACAGTCGAACCCCGTACCTGAATCAGGAAGTCGCGCTCAGGGCGGCGCGGACTCGCGCGATCAGGGCGCGAGGCGTGACGAACAGATCCCGACGTGTCACCCGGATGATCCGCCAGCCCTCGTCGGCGAGGAGTTCGTAGCGTTCTAGGTCGGCGTGCCACTGAGCCGCCTCGACCCGGTGGTGGTCGCCCTCGTACTCAATTCCCACCCGCTCGTGAAGAAAAGCGAGGTCGAGCGCGACATCGCGCTGGGCGGTGAGGCTGACACGGGCGTTGAGCTCTGGCTCCGGCAAACCTCCATCCACGAGAGTCAGCCGGAGCCATGTCTCGGTCCGAGAAGCCGATCGGGAGCGGATCCTCGGCAACGCAGCACGCAACGCGCCGACACCAACCCGACGCCCCGCAACGACGAGCGCTTCCAGGTCCGCAACCGTGGCGAGCGGTGAGCCTCCGTGAGCCAGACGCCAGTCCCGAACGATCGCATCGCCGAGTGCCACCAGGTCGTAGGGGTGGAGACTCGCCGCCAGCGACGTCCAGGTGCTCGCGGCATCCAGGAGACGCATCCGATTCGCTGGGTGCTCGACAACGGTCACGAGTGAAGAGCGGAGCTGGTGGCCGGAAACGCCCTGTCCTCGGGGAAGCCGTCGAGGCGCCAGCACGCCAACATCAACGCATGTTTGGCGCATGGCTCGCGGTGGCAGCGGCAGACTCCACAACGCAGCGCTCGTGAGATGGCTAAAGAACTCATGCTCTCCCATCCGGGTCGCAAAGCACTCGGCGTTCTCTCGGATCAGGGCCGCGGGATCGCCATCGGGTTCACTCGCGTGCGGGAGACTTCGGACACCGTAGAAGGGCCGATCCAGGTCCGTAGACCGGAGTCGCGAAGCCCTAAGTCCGTGCTTGCGCGCGTCCTCGACGGAGAACGTTCGACCCAAGGCTGCTGGAATTTCGATGAGCCCCATGCCGAAAGGCTGCACCACCGTGTCGCCTCACAAACCCCGCGGCGGTCATCTGTGAGCAGTCGATGGCCTATCCACAAGCATCCACGCGGCTTCGACTGTCACAGAATGCACGCGCCGACGCCTGAACACGACAATCTGTGACAGCGGAACCGTGGGGAGGGCGCGAACGGATGCCGCCCACGGGGGCGCGGGGGTCAGTCGCTGGTGCCGTAGATCGGGATCGTGCTGTCGAGGGAGTCGCCGCTCAGCACGAGCTGAACGTCGGAAACGCCCGACAGACCGTCGGCGAAGCCGAAGTTCGTGCGCGGCGCCATGTCCATCGTGCACGCCTGGTTTGCCGGCGGCTCCTGGAACGTGACCGTCACCTCGGCTTCCGCGGTGACCTCACTCGTCTCGACGACCGGCACGCAGCTCGACGACCCCCAGGTGAGGATGACAAACTGGCCCTGCTGCTGAGTCCATCCCGCGGTCGGTTCGTAGTCCGTCGAACCACCCGGGCCGGCGAGGCCTGAGACTCCAGGAAGTGTCACATCGCCGTAGTAGCCCTCGCCGGTAGCCCAGATCACGAGGTCCTGGGACGGGTCGACCCCCTCGGGCACCTGCACGAGCGTCGCGCGCGGTGCGAGGTCCGCGGTACAGGGCTGGTCGGCATCCGGCAGAGAGAGCTCGACAGCGAGCGCGCCGTCCTGATTGATCTCGGCGCTCTCGGCAACGGGCACGCAGCTGCTGGATCCGGTGGTCACGAGCGCGATGATTCGGCCGTCGTCGAGCCAGGCGGCGTTCACGTCGGTCTCCTGCCCGGCGGGGGCATCGGAACTGCTGAGGCACCCGGTGAGGCCGAGCGCGGCAACCGCGCCGAGGACGAGGGATGCAAGGACACGGCGTTTCATGAGGCTCCTTGGTGCGGCGCTGCTACTGGAGTGCAGAAGTGAGCCGGGCGAGATTATCCAACACCGTGGACCTGAGTGGTTGCTTCAACCATTCCTCGAGGGTGAGTTCGCGGCTGAGGGATCGGTATTCGGCCTCAACGCGGCGCATATCGGCGACGAATTCCTCGCCGCGCACCATCATCGAGATCTCCATGTTGAGGCCGAAGGAGCGCATGTCCATGTTGCTCGAGCCGATGACGGCGACATCGTCGTCGATCGTGAGGCTCTTCGAATGCAGGATGAAGGGCTTCTTGTACATCCAGATCTTCACGCCTGCACGGAGGAGGGCTTCGTAATAGCTGCGCTGGGCGTGGTACACCATCGCCTGATCGCCCTCTTCCGAGACGAACAGTTCGACGTGGATGCCGCGCTGGCAGGCGGTGACGAGCGAGAGCAGCAGCGACTCTTCGGGCACGAAGTAGGGGCTGACGACAATGATCTTCTCGCGCGCCGCGAATAGGAGTCCCATGAACAGCTTGAGGTTGTTCTGGTACTCGAAACCGGGACCGGACGGGACGATCTGGCAGTCGAGGTTGCCGCCCGAGTCAGGGACGGATGACAGATCGATCTGGTCGGTGAGGATCTCTCCGGTCTCGCTGTACCAGTCCGAGAGGAAAACGACGTCGATCGACGAGACGACCGGGCCTTCGACCCGCGCCATGAGGTCGACCCAGTGCAGGCCTCGCTTGATGTTCTTCTTCAGGTTGTAGGTCGAGTCGGTGACGTTCTGTGACCCGACGAAGGCGACCTTGCCATCGACGACCAGGAGTTTGCGGTGGTTTCGCAGGTCGGGTCGCTGCCACTTACCCTTGAGCGGTTGCACGGGCAGCATCAAATGCCACGCGGCACCCATGCGATCGAGCCGCCGCAGCGTCTTCTTGTAGAACGGCTTGCCGCGGTTGGCCCAGTGATCCAGCAGCACACGAACGGTGACGCCGCGCGCAGCGACCTCCTCGAGGGCTGCGAAAAAGTTGTCGGTCGATGCGTCGGTTTGCAGGATGTAGAACTCGACGTGCACGTAGCTCTGGGCGCCGCGAATGGCATCGGCCATAGCATCCAGGCTCGCCTGATACTCCGAGATAAGGGTGGCTTGGTTGTCACCGGTGAGCGGCATCGCTCCGAGGTTCGTGTTCAGATCGACAAGCCCCGTGAACCAGGCCGGCGCACCGGGTCGGAGCGTCCCGACCGCGATGCTCTCACCGTTCTCCCGCAATGCGGTATTGATCTGCTCCTGCTGCTGGCGCTTCTTTCGAGGCAGTCGCGGGTTCCCGATGAGCAGGAACAGCAACACACCGACGATCGGGATGAAGTAGATGGCAAGCAACCACGCCATCGCCGAGGTGGGGCGGCGATTGCGCGGGATCACGATGATCGCCGCGATACGGATGCTGAGGTCGAACAGGAAGAGCGCGAGGAGCCACCAGAACGCGATGTCGGGGAGGTCGACTGTCACATCGACATCTCCGCCGGACGTCAACGGCACAAGTCCTGCAAGCACCATGCGTCAGCTCCCTCCGCTGTGACGGTCTGACGCCAGCGTAGTGGGAACTCGGGCTATTGCTCGGTTGCAGCGGGCGCCGGCGGAAGCCCACGCGCCGCGCGTTCCTCGGCTTCGATGCGCGCATACTCGCGGCGCTCGTTGCGATCGGCACGGATGATGCTGCGCAGGACCCAGAAGAAGAGCGTCACTACAACGATGGTCGGCAGGATCGCCCACAGCGCTGCCACCCAGAAGTTGTCCACGCCTCCAGGATACGCGGCCCCCTCTCCCCAGGTTGCCCCGAGCCTCACCTATCCCCGTCCTGCCGGTGATCCTGCAACGCAACGCGGCGCCGCTCGCATGCTCATTCCCATGACTCCGATCATCCATGCGACCTCACCCGCCGAGTTCCTGACCGTCGTTCCTCGCCTCCTCGGGTTCGTTCCGCAGCGCAGTGTCGTTCTGGTGCCGTTCCGGCGTGGACGCAGTCGCGGCGCCCTGCGCCTCGACCTCCCGCCCGACGACGACCGCGCCGATGAGATCGCGGCGACCATGATGGGGCTCGTGTGCCGGGTACCCGAGGCCGACGGCTGCGCGATCGTCGTCTACGGCGAGACGGATGCCCCGGCCCGCGCCCTCGTCGAGGGGATCGAGCGTCGAGCCGAGGCGTGCGGTGTGGTGATCGTCGAGGCCCTGTGGGTAGCCGACCGGCGGTGGGGTTCGTATGCGACGTCGGACGCGGGTTCGGTTCCGTCAGCGGATGATCTGCCCTCGGGCCTCGGGGATGTCGCGGAGCCAGAAGCGAATCAGTTCGCCGGCGCCGATCTGGTCCCGCTCGATGCCGCACGATCGGACGCGGTCGAGAGTGCGTGCACGGCGCTCGATGCGGCCATCCGGGCACTGGTGCTCTCGGACGCGGACACTCCACAGGCCGATGCTGCGCGGATCGATCCCCGCGCCTTCGCGGCGGCATGCCTTCTCGATGACCTTCCGGCGTTCGTTGAACGGCTCTTGAGCGAGGATGCCGCGACTCTCGACCCGTTTGAGATCGCCGCTGTGGCGTGGGCACTGGGGAGGCCGTCGCTGCGCGACATCGCCCTTATCTGCTGGATCGACGGGATCGATGCCGGAGACGAGGCGGCCAATGCGCAGGCTCGCTGGGAAGACGGGGACGAGTACCCGAGCGAGATCGCGATGCGGCTGTGGGGCGAGGGCGCGAGGCCGTCACCTGAGCGACTGGGCCGCGCCCTGCTGCTCGCGCGCCTTGTCGCCAGCGCCGTTCCCGCATCTCGGCGTCCAGGCCCGCTTGCGGTTGCCGCGTGGTTCTCGTGGGCACTCGGCAGGTCGACGCACGCCGACCTCTTCGCCCAGCAGGCGACGGCGATCGAGCCCGAACATGGACTCGCTGAGATCGTGCGGTCGTTCGTAGGGGCCGGCCACCTGCCCGACTGGGCGTTCCGGCTGGATGAACCGGGGCGGTAACCGCGCGCCGGACTATTTCACAAGCGGGAAGAGGATGGTTTCGCGGATGCCGAGACCCGTGATCGCCATCAGCAGTCGGTCGATCCCCATCCCCATGCCACCGGTGGGCGGCATCCCGTGCTCGAGCGCGCGAAGGAATTCCTCATCGATCCGCATCGCCTCGTCGTCACCGCGTGCGGCAAGCTTTGCCTGCTCTTCGAATCGCTGGCGCTGGATGACGGGATCGACGAGTTCGGAGTATCCGGTCGCCAACTCGAAGCCACGAACGTAGAGGTCCCACTTCTCCACGACACCGGGGATCGATCGGTGCTCGCGCACGAGCGGGCTCGTGTCGAGGGGGAAGTCCATGACGAACGTGGGGCGCACGAGTGTCGGCTTGACGAAGTGCTCCCAAAGCTCCTCGACGAGCTTTCCGGGCATCGGGTGCGCGGGAACCTCGACGCCGAAGCGCTCGGCGATGGCCGTCAGGTCGGCAAGCGGTGTTGCGGCGTCGACGCGCGGCGCGGCATCCGGCCCGCCCCACTTCGCAGCGAGCGCGTCGTTGAGGGAGTCGTACATCGACATCCGCTCCCACTGACCACCGAGGTCGTAGACGGTGCCGTCGGCCCAGGTCACCTCGGTCGAGCCGGTCACGGCGATCGCGGCGTTCTGGATGAGCTCCTGCGTGAGGTCGGCGATCCCGTTGTAGTCGCTGTAGGCCTGGTAAGCCTCAAGCATCGCGAACTCGGGGCTGTGGGTCGAGTCCGCTCCCTCGTTGCGGAAGTTGCGGTTGATCTCGAACACCCGGTCGATACCGCCGACGACCGCGCGCTTGAGGAACAGCTCGGGCGCGATCCGCAGGTACAGCTCGGTATCGAACGCGTTCGAGTGGGTGACGAAGGGCCGAGCTGACGCCCCACCGTGCTGCACCTGCAGCATCGGGGTCTCGACTTCGACGAAGCCGTGAGCGGCGAATGTGTCGCGCAGGCTCCGGTTGACGCCAGCGCGGGCAAGCACCGTCTGGCGCGCCTGATCGCGGGCGATGAGGTCGAGGTAGCGGCTGCGGACGCGGCTCTCTTCGCTCAGTTCCGCGTACAGGTTCGGCAGGGGCAGCAGCGCCTT
>NZ_JASBSF010000185.1 GCF_030149085.1 Microbacterium sp.
ACAGACCCGCTCGGGAGGAGCCGATGGGTCACTGCTGCGGCGTGCCCTGCTGAACCGCGAGAAGCAAGATCCCCTCCGCGGTCTGCAACCAGTTCGCGCCGCGGCGCACGTAGAGCCCGCCCTCCTCCGATCGGAGGCGAACGCTCGACGTGGCGGTAGCAACCGTCGAGATCGAAACGCCGGCGGGACCGGAAACGGTTGCGGAGGCGCCCCCGACGACCTGTTCGACGAGGTTGGTCTCGGTTCCTGATCGCACAACGACGGCCACAGTGACGTCATCCGTCCACGCCATCGACACGGCCTCACCCTCGATGCTGCCCGCAACGGTCGGCTCTCCCAATCGAGCTGGGACTCCATCGTTGTTTCGGATGACCCCGGACAGCCATACCTCGGTGCGATCACCGACGCGCACAACGCCTGCCATGCGTGTCCCGTCTCGGGAGATCGACACGGCCTGCACATCGGTGGCGCCGGCTGCCGCCCACGGCTGCGACAGAAGCGGTGACTCGACGCCGGGACCGAAGGCGGTGAGAGCGGCCGGTGAACGCGCCGGAATACTCCAGACGAAACCCCGGGCATCGATCACGGGATCTCGAAGCCCGCTGCGGGTGTCGAGGACCACGACATCGTCGGTAGCTTCAGCGCGTGCAACCGAGCCGTCCGCTGAGCGGACCGCTGCGCTTTCCTGGTCCGGTCCGACCTGCACGGCCACAGGATTACTTCGGACAACGGCCTCCGAGAGCCCGGGAATCGCCGTGATCGCGTTGCCGGAGAGGAAGCCGAACCCTTGGTCGGTCATCACCAGCGGGCTGCCGGTAACCGCGGTCGAGCGGGTCGGTACCGGAGTCGCAGCGATCGGGACGCCGTCGACGGTCAGCTGCACCTCCGTGATCCCGGCGGTGGTGAGGCTCGCTTCCAGTTGCGTTGCCATGCGGTCGATCGTGAGCTGGGGCAGTGCGAGTACCTCCGGCGACAGCTCAACCTGCGCAGTTCCTGCGCTCTGGGGCACTGACGAATAGACGGAGGTCACGTCGTCCGTGAATGCAGTGGATACTGCCCCGGTGAGCCAATCGCTCGGCTGCTCATCGACCAGCGCCGTGGTGATGCGTACGGCAGCGGATGTGGTCGGGAACCATCTCTCGTCGGGAACGAGATAGGTCCACGACAGGTCGAAGTACATCACCGAGTACCGATGGAAGACGGTGCCGAACACACTCTCGTCGAGGACGATCCCGTCGGGGGCTCTCGCGATCCGCCACTGGCCCGCTATCTCGACCAGTTCGAACGCGAGGGTTGCGGTGCCGCCGAGGGCCGGCTCGTAGCGACCGGTCTCGTCGACACTGGCAACGGGCGCAAGGGTGACTTTGACCATGTCATCGACCGCCGGCTGAGCAACGATCTGCCCCGTGGGTACGATCGTGACACCCGCTGAGGGGTCCCACGAGGACTGGATCGAGGGTGCAAGAAAAGACCGGGCGGCCTGCCAGTCATTGCTCGAGCCCGATCCAGCCAGGAGGAACCCCTCGACGATCTCCTCCGGAGTCGCTCCGGGCTGGGCTTCCTCCGGGAAGAAGCGCACCTCAGGACCGGTCAGCACCTCATCGACGGGCCGACCAGCAGTGACCGGTCCACTGACGGGCAGCCCCGCGCAGGCCGAGAGCGCCAGGATGCCGACCATTGCCAGCGCGCTTGCGATGAGCCGCCTCATGACTGAGCTCCCGGTGCTCGGTCATCGCTGGGAATCGTGGATATCGGCTGGGTGTGCTCGAAGGCGTCGAGCGTGTTCTCGTCGCCAGGGTCAAGCGGAATGGGCGAGTCGAGCGGAATGGGCGAGTCCAGCGGAAGCGCCGCGGGTCCCGTGCGGTGCGCGCCGCGCGGAAGCGTGAGCACGAAGTGGGCCCCGCGTCCAGGTTCCGACCACACAGCCAGCTCTCCGCCGTGAAGCTTCGCGTCGCCGAGTGAGATCGCCAGGCCCAGACCCGTTCCGCCCAGGGTGCGCTTGCGGGACGGATCGGCGCGCCAGAAGCGGTCGAACACGCGTGCGGCGTCCTCGGCGGCAATACCCATGCCGAAGTCTCGGACTCCGACAGCGACAGCTTGCTGATTGCTGTCTACGGTGACCACGACCGGCTTGCCCTCACCATGCTCGATGGCGTTCCCGATGAGATTTCGCAGGATGCGGCGCACCCGCCGGGGATCAAGATCTACCGGCGAGTAACCGCCCGGTGCGACCAAGCGCAAATCAGTGCCGTGCTGGTGGGCGACCTGCTCCATCGAGGCGATCACATCTTCTGCCACATGGGCAAGGCTCGTCGGTTCCAGCTCGAGCTGCACCGATCCCGCGTCGTATCGGCTGATCTCCAAGAGGTCGCTGAGGAGAACTTCGAAGCGCTCGACCTGAGCAGCAAGCAACTCGGCGGCGCGCGCAGTCGCCGGGTCGAAGTCATCGCGGCGGTCGTTCAACATGTCGGCGGCAAGCCGGATGGTGGTCAGGGGGGTTCGCAGCTCGTGCGAGACATCCGAGACGAATCGCTGCTGCACCAGGGACAGATCAGCGAGCTCCTTGATTTGAGATTCGATACTGTCGGCCATCGCGTTGAAGGACTCACCCAGCGTTGCGAGTTCGTCCTCGCCGCGCACGGGTAGCCGAACACCGAGCTCCCCTGCCGCGAGCTTCGCGCTGGTCTGCGCAGCTTCACCAATGGGGGTTGTAACCGAGCGGAGCACGAACCAGGCGATGCCGCCGATGAGCAAGACCAGTGCGACGCCGACGACCCACAGCGTCGCCTGAACGAATCGGAGCGTCTGATCCGCGCTTTCCAGCCCGTACGCGTAGTAGACCTCGAAGTTGCCGACCTGCGGAAAGATCAGCTGCTGCCCGACGACGATGCCGGGCGTGCCCGAAGCATCGAGGGCTACCGACTGCCACCACTGCTGGTTGGCATCGGCCCGCACTTTCTCGCGCAGCCCCTCGGAGATGATCGCCGTGTCGAACTCGCCGACGCGGTATGCCTGCGCTGCGGCCGAGGGCGCCCCCATGCGAAACGTCGCGATCATGTCGGTCGAGGACTGCTGCTGCAGCGCCGTGCGCAGCCCAAGCCAGACACGTTGGATCTGCGCCGGATCTCCCTGCGTGTCAGCGCTGTCGAGCACCGTCTGCGCGGATGCCGTCGCACGAAGCGCCTGCTCGGTAACCTCGTCGCGGCGGGAGGCGAAAAGATCGTCCTGGATGGCCAGAGCAGTCCAGGTCACGGCGATGAGGACGGCGAAGGCCGTAAGCACGATCGTCACCGAGAGCGTACGAAACCGCAGCGAACGTCGCCACAGGTGCACGAGGTTGTCAGGCCACGCCCTCCAGTTGCGTCGCCAGATCAGCGGGCGAAACGACGGCTCGGCGGCCCCTTGGGAGCCCACTGTCTCACCTCACGCGACCGCTGCACGCGGCTCGATCGTCGACAACACTCACTCCACTGCACCGGCCCGGTAGCCCACACCGCGCACTGTCGTGACGATGCGGGGGTTGTCGGGGTCGAGTTCGACCTTGGCGCGCAGCCGCTGCACGTGCACGTTGACCAGACGCGTGTCGGCCTTGTAGTGGT
>NZ_JASBSF010000190.1 GCF_030149085.1 Microbacterium sp.
GTGGATGTCGATGTTCCCGAACGTGATGCGCTCGTCGACGGATGTCGCGTTCAGCCTCACGATCGAGAACGCCTCGAGCACCGATTACACCCTCACGATCATGTCGTGGGCGGCGCTCATCTTCCTTCCGCTGGTCCTCGCCTACCAGGGCTGGACCTACTGGGTGTTCCGCAAGCGCGTCACGCGGTCGCGGATCGAGAAGGCAGAGCTCGTCAGCCACTGAACCGGTCACACACAGAGACTGTGGAGGACCGCCTGGCGCTACGCCAGGCGGTCCTCGCTTTCAGTCCTCGTCGCCGATACGCCCAGCGATGCGCACGTGGCGTGAGAGGGCCTGGGCAAACGGCGTCGCAGGATGCCGCAACACCTCCCGAACCGCCCCGTGCTGCGTCACCCTCCCCCGCTCGATCACGACGAGTCGATCGGCGATGGCCAGGGCATCGACCGGGTCATGGGTGATGACCACCGCCGTGCTGCGCAACTGGTCTGCCAGCAGCATCCGGATCTCTGACGCCGTTTGAATATCGAGCGAGGTGAGGGGCTCATCGAGCAGCACGAGCCGCGGTTCCACCGCGAGTGCGCGGGCCACAGCCACCCGCTGCTGCTGGCCGCCCGAGAGCTGGGCTGGCCTCCGGTCGCCGAGACCGGCAAGACCGACGCGGCCCAGCCACTCATCGGCGGCGCGCCCAGCCTCGACGCGTGAGTGACCCCGGGCGAGAGGTCCGAACGCGACGTTCTGACGGGCGCTGAGGTGCGGGAAGAGGCGGGCGTCTTGACCGAGGAGCACGACCCCGCGATCCATCGGAGCGACGTGGATGCCGCGGCGGGCCGTGCTGCCGCGCACGGATGCGTCGGCGATCACCTCCCCGTCGAGTTCGATGCGACCGGCATCCAGGCGGACGAAGCCGGCGAGCGCAGCCACCAACGTCGACTTGCCCGCGCCACTCGGGCCCATCACCGCAACCCGCTCGCCCGGTGCGAGCTCGAGTTCCAGGTCCAGCTCGAAGTTCGATGAACGGATGACCCGCATCCGCACCGAAACCGGTGCCGTCATCCGGGAACTCCCCGTCTCGGCGTCTCGCCCCGCCACCCGCGGACGAGCAAGAGCACGGCCAGCGCCGCCACCAGCAGGAGCAGCGAGAGCGCCACGGCAGTTCCTTGCGTGACACCGGCCCCGTTGAAAGCCGTATAGATCGCCAGCGGCATCGTCTGAGTCACCCCGGGCGCATTACCGGCGAACAGCGCCGTCGCACCGAACTCACCGATAGCACGCGCGAAGCTCAGCACCACGCCGGCGATCAGCCCGGGTGCTGCAAGGGGAAGAGTCACGCGGCGCAGGATCGCCCACCGCCGAGCGCCGAGCCCTGCGGCTACCTGTTCGAGATCGGTGCCCGTGGCTCTAAGGGATCCCTCCACGGCAAGGACCAGGAACGGGAGCGCCACGAAGGTCTGGGCCATGACGACGGCTGTCGTAGTGAAGGGCAGCGCGATGCCGGCCTCGGCGAGCAGACCTCCCACCCAGCCGCGCCTTCCGTACAGAAAGAGCAGTGCCACCCCCCCGACCATCGGCGGAAGCACCAGGGGCACCGTTACGAGCGCTCGAAGCACCGCGGCGATGCGCGGCGAGGACCGCGCGATCAGCAGGGCCAGGGGAACGCCCAGCAGCACACACAGCCCCGTTGCGGCAAGGCCGGTTCCGAGAGAGAGCCCGAGCGCCTGGGCGGCTTCGGGCGAGGTGATGTCACCCCAGAAGGTCTCCCACTGCACCCGGGCGATGAGGGCAATGAGCGGCACGACCAGGAACGCGAGCCCGAGTAGCGCCGGAACGATCAGCGAGCGCGGCAGAAGCGTTCCGGTGCCAGGCCTCACGGCGCGCCGAATCCGAACGAAGCAAGGACGCTCTGGCCGTCGGGACCGAGCACATACGCGATGAACGCTGCGGCGGCGTCGGGCGAGGCAGCGGAATCGAGCGGCACGATGGGATAGAGGTTGACCACGGCCTCGGCGCCGTCCGGAACGATCGACTCGACATCGGTGCGACCAGAGACATCCGTTCGGTACACGAGGCCCGCATCAGCCTCGCCGGC
Organism: Microbacterium sp.; assembly: GCF_030149085.1. Classification (GTDB taxonomy): domain Bacteria; phylum Actinomycetota; class Actinomycetes; order Actinomycetales; family Microbacteriaceae; genus Microbacterium. The sequence continues at coordinate 2,088 of NZ_JASBSF010000190.1, forward strand.
AGCGACTTTCGTGAGAACGGCAGTGACGTTCTGCTCAAGGCTTGCGGGCGCCACTGCCACGTCGGCACCAGCAAGGAGTTTCTGCGACGCAGACCCGCACGGCACTTCCGGGGCACACAGCACGACTGACAGGGCCGGATCGGCGAGGTCGGCGAGCTCCGAGACGTCGGCCGGGTTACCCGCCGGGACGACGATCACGAGAGTGTTCGAGGCGAACAGCTCCGGAGACTCGGCAAGCCCGGCATCGACGACCGTTGCCATGGTCGATTCGTTTGCGGCCGCGAAGACGTCAGCGGGGGCACCCTCGACGATCTGTGTGGCCAAGGTCGACGAGCCATCGTAGGTGATCGGGCGGACGTCCACGTCCGGATAGGCGGCTTCGAATCCCTCCGCAATCTCGTCGAAGGCCCCCTGGAGCGAAGCAGCGGCGAAGATCGTCACCTCGCCAGAAGCGCCGGGCGTCGAGGCCGTCGGTGACGGGTCGGGGGCTGCCGCCGAGCATCCGGCGAGGATGAGTACGGACGTGGCGACAAGGGCAGCACGGGGGATGACGCGGAAAGTCACTGATCAGTCCTTCGGGGTCTCGACGATGACGTTCGTCGCTTTCACGATCGCGGCGGCAAGGGATCCGACCTGCAGCTCGAGCTCACGGACGGCCTCTGCCGACATGAGAGAGACGACCCGGTGGGGGCCGGACTGGATGTCGACCTGCGCCATGACACCGTCGACCTGCACGCGCGTCACCAGACCCACGAACCGATTGCGTGCACTCGACAGCACGTCGGAACTGTCGGCTGCCTGCTGCGAACGCTCCATCGCACGCTGGGCGAGCGCATCACCGGGGATCTCTACCGGACTTGCTCCGGTCGTGGCGAGACTGCCTGCATCGATCCACCGCCGGACGGTGTCATCACTGACGCCCAGCAGCCGGGCAGCGTCGGCAATGCGATATGTGCGCATGGAGGCACCCTAGCATCCGCGCTTGCGGGAATTTGATCCCCTGTACTCCGATTCAGCGGATCATTCCATGGTTTCTTACCGCTGCTGCGCCAGTGCGCGACTCCCCCCGAAGCGGGACCTTTGGCACGGTCGACCTGGGCGCCGGCCCGAGGAAATGAGGCAGACTCGATTCATGCCCGCCGAGCAGGACCGACCCACGCGTCGGGGACCTGTCGACCCGCGGCTCCTGCGCTACGCGCGGAGCTCCCGCGGCTTCTTCGCCCTGATCGCGGCTATCGGCCTGGCCCAGACCCTGACGATCGTCGCCTTCGCCTGGTTCCTCACGACGGCGATTGTCGACGCGATCGGCGGGGTACCGCTGACCGAGCTCGCGCCGACGCTGACACTGCTCGGCGCGACAATCGCGGTGCGCGCAGTCTTGATCTGGGCACGTGAAGCCGCCTCATCGCGAGCCGCTGCTCGCGTGGAGAGCGAACTGCGAGAACATCTCGTCGGCGCCGTCAGCACGCTCGGCCCGGAGTGGCTCGCGAACCGGAACACCGCGCAGCTGGCAGTGACGGCGGGCCGGGGCCTCGAAGCGCTGGATGCCTACTTCGGCCGCTACCTGCCGCAACTGGTGCTCACCGCGATCGCCACCCCGATCCTCCTGGGGGTCATGTGGTGGCAGGACTGGCTGAGCGGACTGATCGTGCTGGTGACCCTCCCCCTCATTCCGATCTTCATGGTGCTGATCGGACTCGCCACCCGCGCCATTCAGCAGCGCCAATGGCGAACCCTCGGCCAACTCGCCGCGCGCTTCAGCGACACCGTGCAGGGGCTGTCGACCCTGAAGGTCTTCGGCCGTCAGCACCGGGCAGCCGACTCGATCGAGAGTGTCACAACGCGGTACCGGCGCGAGACGATGAAGGTTCTGCGGGTCTCGTTCCTGTCGGGCTTCATGCTCGAGTTCCTCGCCTCGATCGCCGTAGCGATCGTCGCCGTCACGATCGGCTTCCGCCTCCTCGACGGTTCGCTAGCTCTCACGGTCGGCCTGTTCGTGCTCCTGCTCGCACCCGAGGCCTATCTGCCCCTGCGCCAGGTCGGCGTTCAGTTCCATGCGGCAGCGGAGGGCGTCGCCGCAACCGACGACATCTTCGCGGTGCTGGATGCCGCGGCATCCACCCCCGCGAGAGCGCACCTGGCCCCGGCACCACCGGGCACCGCGTCAACAGGTTCCGTCGGCGTACTCACGGTGACGGAGCTACGCGTGCGCCGCGGCGACCGTGTCTTGCAGCCCGTGTCCGTGGATGTCGCGCCGGGGCGAGTCGTGCTCCTGGAAGGACCCAGCGGCGCGGGCAAGTCCAGCATCCTGGCGGCACTTCGCGGCGCCGCACTCTTCGACGGTTCGGCGACCATCGACGGCGCCGACGTGCGGGCTGTCGCATCGACCAGCTGGCTGGCGTGGGCGGGACAGAGCGCGGGCCTCATCTCGGGAACGGTTGCCGACAACGTCGCTCTGGGCGATGAGACCCCGGATGCGGCACTCATCGACACCTCCCTCCGCCTGGCGTGCGCCGACGAGATCTCTCCGAGCCGCGAGCTGGGAACGCAGGGAGCAGGACTCTCCGGCGGCCAGGCTCAGCGCGTCGCGGTAGCGCGGGCGTTCTATCGCCACCTTCGCGGAAAGGCAACGATCATCGCCCTCGACGAACCGAGCGCCGCGCTGGATGCCGAAACCGAAGCGCGGCTGTGGGCATCGGTGCGCCAGCTTGCCGACCGGGGCGCCGGCGTCATCCTGGTCTCCCATCGTGAGAGCGCCCGGCAGATCGCGGATGAGGTCATCGGTGTGCGAGCGAGCGAGGTGATGGCATGACCACGGCGCGTGACGTCCTGCGCGGCGCGATGCCACCCGTTCGCCGCTTCTGGCCGGGCGCGGCATCCGCGTTCATCTCCGAGGCATCAGCCGTCGGGCTGCTGGCGACAAGCGCCTGGCTGATCGTTCGCTCCAGCGAGATGGTGCCGGTGCTCTATATCTCCGTCGCGGTCGTCGGCGTGCGTTTCTTCGCGCTGACCCGGTCGGTCTTCCGGTATCTCGACCGGCTCGCCGGCCACGACGCTGCCCTGCGCCAACTCGCCGCGACCCGCACCGATATGGTGCGCCGGCTCATCCCCCTCGCCCCCGACGGACTCACCCGCACGAAGCGGGGATCCGTCCTCGGCGCACTGGTGGACGACGTCGACGATCTGCAGAACCTGCCTCTGCGGGTGGTTCAGCCCCTCCTCGCATCCGCGACGGTAGCACTGGCTGCCGTCGTGCTCGTGACGATCATCTCGTGGCCCGCAGGACTGACCCTCCTCGCCTGCCTCACGGTGGCCGGGCTCGTGGCAGTCGGTTGGGGGTGGGCGGCCGGCGCCCGGGCGGAACGGGCGATCGCGCCGCTGCGTTCCCGTCTCGCGGATGCCCTGCTCGACCACCTCGGCAGTCTCGAGGTGCTTCTCGCCTACGGTGCAGAGCAGGCCAGCCGCACCCGCATCCATGAGGCCGACCGCAAGCTTCGACGCGCCATCATTCGCCGCGCGGGGGCACAGGCGGGAGCCGCAGGGATCATCTCGCTGCTTGCCGGCGCAGCCTCGCTCGCCGCAATCCTGGTGACGATGCCCGCCGTTGCAGCCGGAACCCTCACCGGCCCGGATCTCGCGGTGGCCGTCCTCGTGCCGATGGCTGTCTTCGAAGTCTTCGCCGCGGTTCCGCTTGCCGCCGCAGCGTGGCGCCAGGTGTACGCGTCGGCCGAACGCATCGCTGCCGCGATTCCGGCTGAGCCGCCCGCGGGGATCGTTCGCGACGAACCCGTCGCGAACGGAGTCGCCCCCGCGCTCGGCGACGGTGTTGTTCTGCGCAACCTCTCGGCGACCTGGCCGCACGCCGACGCCACGGCCCTGCACGGCGTCGACCTCGAGATCCGCCCCGGTGAGAGGCTCTTGGTCGTCGGGTCCTCCGGTGCGGGCAAGTCGACCCTCGCGCACGTGCTCGTGCGCTTCCTCGACAGCACCGGCGAGTATCGCATCGGCGATACCGACGCGCACGCGATCGCCTCGGACGACCTGCGCAGGACCGTCGGGCTGTGCGAGCAAAATCCCATGCTGTTCGATGAAGACATCCGACAGAACCTGCTCTTTGCGCGCGAGAACGCGACGGATGCCGACCTCGAGGCGGTTCTCGAGCGCGTCGGGCTCGGACCGTGGCTGCGCGAGCGTGGTGGGCTCGATGCCCGGGTCGGAGAGCGGGGCCAGCTGGTTTCGGGGGGCCAGGCACAGCGGATCGCCCTAGCCCGCGCCCTCCTGCATGGATTCCCCGTCCTCGTTCTTGACGAGCCGACAGCGGGCGTCGATCCCGCGGCATCCGATGCCCTGCTCACCGACCTGCTTTCTGCCGTCGAGCCGCACCAGTGCGTCGTGCTGATCTCGCACGTCACCGTGCCGAAGGGTCTGGTCGATCGCGTGGTGCGCCTCGAGCGCGGCGCTCTGGTCTAGGCCTCGACAGCCTCCGGATCGCTCACGAACGTCTCGGCGGTCGCCGCGATCCGGTTGGCCATCCCGCTGAAGATGAACCCGTGGAAGGGCAGCACGGCGAACCAGTACAGACGCCCGGCGAGGCCATGTGGGAAGAACACGGCGCGCTGCTCATAGCGCGACCCGGTATCGGTTGGGACCGCCCGCAGCTCGAGCCACGCCAGACCCGGAACCTTCATCTCGGCACGAAGCCGCAAAAAACTCCCGTGCTCGATAGCTTCGACGCGCCAGAAGTCCAGGGCATCACCAGCCGAGAGCCGGCCCTTGCTCCGGCGCCCGCGCTGCAATCCCACGCCGCCGACGAGTCGGTCCATCCAGCCCCGAAGAGCCCACAGCAGGGGCGAGGAGTACCAGCCATTCTGCCCGCCGATACCCTCGATGACCCGCCACAGCGCGGATGCCGGCGCGGGGGTCGTCGCAGAGCGCTCATCGACGAAGACGACCTGGCCCGCCCAGTCCGGGTCGCTCGGCAACGGGCTGGAGGGCACATCCAAGAGCTCCGCATCGGCCCAGCTCGTCTCGACGGTGTCCTCCTTCTCGCGGCTGAGGGCCAGAGCAACAGCATCCCGGTATCGCATGAGCCCGTCGGCTGGCCGAGGAATGAGATCGTCGACAGCCCAGGAGCGCACGACACAGTCAACCTGCAGCGACTCGACCAGCGGACGCGCGATCGCCGCCGGGATCGGCGTGACGAGGTTGACCCACAGCGATGCCAGACGTGGCGTGAGTACCGGCAACGCAGCGATGGCCCGCTGCGGGAGGCCCGCGACGACCGCGTACCCGTTCATCATCTGGCCGTACCGCAACACGTCAGGTCCACCGATGTCGACGGCCGTGTTGACCTCGGCCGGAACGCGCGCCGCGCCGAGCAGGTAGTGCAACACGTCGCGCACCGCGATCGGTTGGATGCGGTTTCGCACCCACTTGGGCGCGGGCATGTACGGCAGAACATCCGTCAGGTGCCGCACCATCTCGAACGACGCCGATCCCGACCCGATGACGACACCGGCCTGCAGCACCAGCGTCGGCACCCCCGAGGCCAGCAGGATCTGGCCGACCTCGACCCGACTTCGAAGGTGCGGCGAGAGCGGAGCATCGTCGGGATGAAGGCCGCCGAGGTACACGATGCGAGGCACGGAGGCCGCAGCTGCCGCATCCGCCACGGTGGTGGCGACATCGCGGTCGGTCTGCTCGAATGAGCGACCCGACATCATCGAATGGATGAGGTAGTAGAGCACGTCGACATCGCGCACGGCGTCGGCAACGGCATCCGGGTCCTTCGCGTCTCCGGCCACGACCTCGACGCGATCTCCCCACGAGAAGGCTGCGACGCGCTCCGGATGCCGGGCGAGCACCCTCACGCGATATCCGGCGTTCAGCAACCGCGGAACCAGTCGTCCGCCGAGATATCCGGTGGCACCGAGCACGAGCGCCCGCGGCGTCTCGCCGTCGGCGCGGGGTGGTGCGGTAACGGCCGGTTCGCGTCCCGTCGGGGCGGTGAGGTCTTCCACACCGGCAGGCTAACGCGGCCCTGACCCCTCCGGGCCGCCCAGCGACATTCCGAACGCTTGAACTCCCTCGTGTGAGGGAAGCCTCACGAACCCGAGGCGGTCGTAGAAGGCGAGAGCTGACGTGTTCGTGGCGTCGGCCACCAGGTGCACACCGGGCACAGCGCGCGCACGGAGTGTCTCTCTGAGCGCATCGATCAAGCGACGCCCCCATCCCTGTCCCTGCGCCTGCGGCAGCAGGTCGATGTGCAGGTGAGCGGGATAGGCGTCACCGTAGGGTTCAGCTCCCGCGCGTCTGGCTGCGGCGTAGCGAAGGATGCCGGCGGTGCGTTCCGCGCGCGGACCACCGGTCTCGGCAACCCGAGCCCACCGCGCCCCGCGCTCGGGCCACCACGACGTGCTGAACCAGTGCTCGAAAGACCTCGTATCGGGTGCGCAGACGAGATATCCGACTGCCTCGCCCTCATCGTCGACCACGAACGCGTCATCCGGATGCCGGGCAAGGTAGGGGCGGAGGAACACCTCGGGCCAGATCTCGTCGTCGGTCAGGATGCCTGTCGCATCGGCTCCGGCATCCGCCGTGCGGATGCACACCGACGACAGTGCCGCCTCATCCTCGGGGCGAAAGGGTCGAATGCTGGCCACGCCACGATGGTACGCGGGGGTGGTCCGCCTGCGACGAGGCTGCGAGGATAGCGAGGTGAGGACGAACGCGTGGGTGTGAGCACAGGTCAGGTGTCCGAGATCGCACAGCGGATCGCCAAGCCACTGCGCCGCCTGCTCCGCTTGCTCCTCGCGCCGCTCACCAGAACCCGCCTCTTCCGCGCCGCAGGTCCGCGCCTCCTCCCCCCGATCGAGCGAGTGTTCGCCGCCCTCAGCGGCGGTCGAGTGCAGCTCAGCGCCGTCCTGGTTCCCTCGCTCGTTCTCCACACGACCGGGGCCAAGAGTGGCCTCACCCGGGATGTTCCGCTCATGTACACACCCGACGGGCAGGGGCGAGCGATCGTCGCGGGGACCAACTTCGCCGGCGAACACCACCCCGCGTGGACGACGAATCTGCTGGCCCACCCGGATGCTGCCATCACGGTTCGCGGAAAGCGGATGCTCGTGAACGCCAGCCTCATCCCGGGCCAGGAGCGAGACGCCGCGTGGGCGCGTATCGAGTCGCAGTGGCCCGGCTACCGTGCCTATGAGCGGGAATCGCACCGCACCGTGCGACTGTTCCGGCTCCAGCCCGTACGGAGCCACACCACGGGGCCGGCCGCTACGGAGTGAGGGCCTGCACCGTCCGGGGCCGCACGATCGTCCACAGTGCTATGACCGCGATCGCACCGCATCCGACCATCACCGACGCCATCGTCGTGGCGGTGATGCCAGCACTGGCCGAGAGCCAGCCGACCAGCGGCGAGATGGCGCCGGCAACGCCGAAGTTGACCGCCCCGAGGATGGATGCCGCGGTTCCTGCCGCCTTGCCGTGGCGATCGAGGGCGAGCACCTGTACGCACGGAAAGCCAAAGCCGACCGAGGTGATGAACAGGAACAGCGGAACCATGGTCCCCCAGAGGCCGAGCCCGAGACTGTCGGCGAGGATGATCGCCGCACCGAACACCACGGTGCCCGCCGTCGAGAAGGCCAGCACCCACTGGGGCCCGAAGCGTGCGGCCAGCCGCGAGGCCATCTGCACACCGAAGACGATCCCGAGGGAGTTGACGGCGAACAGCAGACCATACGCCTGCGGATCGAATCCGTACCCCTCCTGAAACAGGAAGGGCGACGCTGACAGGTACGAGAACAGGCCGCTGAAGTTCATGCCACCGATGACGAGAACGCCAAGGAACACGCGGTCACTGAGCACCGATCGGTAGCGCTGCCAGGTCGTGGTGCTTCCCTTGTCGTGGCGGCGCGCGGGCGGCAGGGTCTCGGGGATGATGAAGATCGTGCTGACGAGCATCACGACGCCGTAGACGGCGAGAACAACGAAGATCCCCTGCCAGGGCATGACGATCAGAAGCGCCGAGCCGATGAGAGGCGCAATGACCGGGGCTACACCGCTCACGAGCGCGAGCCGACTGAGCATCACGACCAAGCGCTTCCCGCCGAACAGGTCGCGCACGATCGCCATCGCAACGACGCCTCCCGCAGCAGCGCCGACTCCCATGAAGAACCGAGCGGCACCGAGTGTGATGAGCGTCGGCGACAGCGCTGCGGCCGCGCTGGCGAGAACATGCAACACCGTCACAGCGATCAGCGGCATCCGTCGCCCGACCTTGTCGCTGAGCGGGCCCACGACGAGCTGACCGACAGCGAATCCGATCATGGTGCCCGTGAGCGTCAGCTGGATCGCGGCTGACGTGGTCTGGAAATCGTCCTCCAGTACCGGGAAGGCCGGGAGGTACAGATCGATCGTGAAGGGGCCGAGTGCTGTCAAAGCGCCGAGCAGGATGATGTACAGCACGCGGCGACGCGCGGGGATGGCATCGCCCGGGTGGAGCATGACCGGCGCCGTGGCGGGGTTCGCTCCGAGGGTGCGGATCGCACCGGTGGCAGAGCGGAGCCGCACCGATCCCGTCGGGGTCAGTTCCGACCGGTCAGCGGCAGGTTCGGCCGCGGGTGTCACGGGAGTGGAGGCGGTGTCGAGCACGGTTTCCGTTCAGGGGAGGTTACGCGAAGCTCGGGGATCGGCGCCCCCGATCGGCGTCGAATCGATTCGACTCCATGATAACGGATGCTCACTCAGACGGCATGCGCGAACGAAGGGGCGCCCCTCCCCGGGACGCCCCTTCGCGCTCGTGCTGGTTCGATCAGCCCTTTGTCGAGCCTGCGAGCAGGCCTCGCACGAAGTACCGCTGAAGCGAGAAGAACACGATGAGCGGAACGATGATCGCCACGAAGGCACCGGCAGTCAGCAGCTGCCACTCGTTTCCCCGCGTTCCCGTGATCTCGGCGAGCAGTTTCGTGATCGGCGCAACCTTCCCGTCGGCGAAGATCAACGCCACGAGCAGGTCGTTCCAGACCCAGAGGAACTGGAAGATCGCGAACGACGCGAGCGCCGGCATCGTCAGGGGCAGGATGATACGGAAGAAGATCTGCCCGCGCGATGCCCCATCCACCCGTGCCGCCTCGATGATGTCAGCCGGGATCTGCGACATGAAGTTGTGCAGCAGGTAGATCGCCAGCGGCAACGCGAACATCGAGTGCGCGATCCAGACCTGTGCGTATCCGCCGGAGACTCCGAGGGGCCCGGTGATCTGCAGTCCGAAGATGTTCAGGCCTCGCGAGAACGAGCTCAGCAGCGGAATCAGCGCCATCTGGATCGGCACGATCTGCAGCGCGAACACGAAGATGAACAGCCAGTCGCGACCCTTGAAGTCGATCCACGAGAACGCATAGGCCGCAAAGGCCGCGATCGTCAACGGCACGATGGTGGCTGGGATCGTGATGGCGATCGAATTGATGAACGCCTCGGCCATCGTGAGCTGCGTGTTTCCGGCCTGCAGCACCTGGATGTAGTTCTCCAGCGTGACCTGCGGGTCGGCGAAGAACGTCCACCATCCGGTCGTCTTGATCTGCTGCTCGGGCCGGAACGAAGAGATGAACAGACCGAAAGTCGGGATCGTCCACGCCACCGCGATGATGATCGATGCGACGGTCGCCCACGGCTTGGAGAGCACCTTGCGCGCACGTCGCGCGGGGCCCTCGGACCTCGCCATACCGCGGGTGAGCTCCTTCTCGGTCTCCTTGTCGATCGGTAGATCGATCGGCATGACCTCACTCACTGGATCCCCCCTTCGGGAGATCTACGGGCATGAGCTCACTCATCGGATCTCCTTCTGCTTGCGGATCTGCCGCGCGTTGTAGATCACGATCGGCAGCACCAGGAGGAACAGGACGACCGCGAACGCGGCGCTCCGCCCCGCCTCGAACTTCGTGAACTGGGTGTACATCTCGTTCGCGATCACCGAGGTACCGAAGTTGCCGCCCGTCATCGTGCGAACGATGTCGAAGACCTTCAGCGAAGCGATCGAGATCGTCGTGAGAACCACGATGATCGCGGGGCTGATCGCCGGAACCGTGACGTTGATGAAACGCTGCCACGCGTTGGTTCCGTCCAACTGCGCCGCCTCGAGTTGTTCGGTCGGCACGCCCTTGATCGCCGCCGAGAGGATGACCATGGCGAAACCGGTCTGCACCCAGATGAGCACGACGATCAGGAACAGCGTGTTCCACGGCTCGTTGAGCAGCCACTGCACGGGGTCGCCCCCGAACCAGACCACGATCTGGTTGAGAAGGCCGATTTGGGTGAACTCCGGGCCACGGTAGGCGTACACGAAGTTCCAAATGATGCTCGCACCGACGAACGAGATAGCCATCGGCATGAACACCAGAACCTTGTAGACCTTCTCACCGCGGGTCTTGTCGATGAACACCGCGTAGGCGAGTCCCACGATCGTGGACACGGTCGGTGCGATCAGCACCCAGACGATCGTGTTGACGACGGTTCGGATTCCCTCGGGCTGTGTGAAGATCCAGACGAAGTTGTCGATACCGACGAACTTGTTGCCCGCCGCGTTCATGAACGACGCGACGAAGGTCTGGATCGACGGCAGGATCAGACCGATCAGCAGCAAGAGCGCCGCCGGGGTCATGAAGGCGATGAGCTGGATGAAATAGCCCTTGCCGTTTCGTGATCGGTAGTCGATCACGAAGAACAGTCCACCGATGAGAGCGGCGACGATTGCCGCCCACCAGACGGAGTTGAAAAGCAGAACCGTGGCTACCGGGATGAGCACGCACATCGCGAGCCGGATCCAGGTGTAGACGGGTCCCGAACGGGGAGCAATGTCAATGAGGAAGAGGATCAGGCCGATCACCACGAGGAATGCAACGACCACGATGATCGCTTGCAGAATCGGGTGCATCGTGCCGACCCAGTTGAAGAAGGCGGTCACGTCGCTCCTTTCGAGTACGTCAGTGGACTCGCTCGAATCCTAGCCAGGAAGACGACAGAGGAGCCGCCCCGCCTGAGCGAGGCGGCCCCTCTGTCATTAGTGTCAGCTGGCGGGCCAGCCGGCTTCGATCTGCGCGGTGACCTCGTCAACCGGGGTTCCGCTGATCCACGAGACCATGCCCTTCCAGAACGTCCCGGCGCCGACGGCGCTGGGCATCAGGTCGGATGCATCGAACCGGAACGTGGTGTTCGGGTCCTGCAGGATCTCGATGGACTGGGTCAGGATTCCCGACGATGCGTTAGCCGGGTCGAGGCCCGTGTTGGCCGAGATCACACCACCGAGCGAGACGCGGTTGTTCGCCCACTCCGGGCTCGAGAGGTACTCAAGCACAGCCTGGGTGTCGGACTCGTCGTTGAACGCGCCGACGATCTCGCCACCACCGGTGACGGCCGAGGCGCCTGCTTCCTGTCCCGGCATGATGAAGGCCCAGACATCGCCATCCTCGGCGACAACGCCACCGGCATCCTCGATGAATCCGGTGAAGAACGACGCCTGGTGGTGCAGCGCGCACTCACCCGAGACGAGGGCAGCCGCAGGGTCAGCGAACTCGGTCGAGTTGATGGACTGCACGTCGCCGAAGCCTGCGTTGACGTAGTCGGGGTTCAGCAGGTACTCACCCGCTGCGTCGAACGCGTCGATGATCGGCTGGTCGGTGAACTTGACCTCGTTGGCAACCCACTGGTCGTAGACCTCAGGACCCGAGTCGCGAAGCACCATGTCCTCGACCCAGTCGGTTCCCGGCCATCCGGTTGCATCGCCCGAGCCGAAGCCGGCGCACCACGGAGCCTTGCCCGTGGTCGACTGGATCGTCTGGGTGACCTGCATGAGCTCGTCGAGAGTCGTCGGGACCTCGAGACCCCACTCGGCGAACTTGGCAGGCTGGTACCAGATGAAGCCCTTGACGGATGCCATCAGCGGCGCGCCGTACAGCGTGCCATCGACGGTGCCATAAGCAGCCCAGTCCTCCGACCAGTAGTCCGCGACGTTCTGCTGCACGGCCTCGGGAGCCGGAACCAGGTAGCCGCGCGACGCGAGGTCGGCGAGCAGACCGGGCTGCGGGAAGATCGCGATGTCGGGCGGGTTGCCACCCTGTGCGCGGATGCCGATCTGGGACTCGAACTCCTTGGAAGCTTCGTACTGGATGTCGATCCCCGACTCCTCTTCGAAGTCGGCCCATGACTGGTCGAGCAGTTCCGCCTCGGTGTCCGAGATCGTGCCGTAGATCGTGACGACGTTGTCGACGTCGCCGCCCCCGCCGTTGCCGCTGTCACCACTGCAACCGGCCAGCGCGATGCCCGCGACGCCGGCGATCGCCACGGCGCCGAGCACCTTGTGACGCTGTGTCATGCCCATATGAATGACTCCTCCTCGTTGAGCGCAAACATGGTTCCTTCGTAAGAGCCTCTCCGGAACCGTTTCCATGACACCGTATCGCCCTCTTCTCCCGCGCACAACAGATGAACCATTACGAGCCGATAACTGCGATTGGGAGCGCTCCTTTGGCTATAGAGATAGTGATTGACGACACAACATTCGTCTGGAACCGTTTCCCCTTTTTGCCCTTCGTCGTTTAGCCTGTCCCTACAAGAGATCGACGATCGATCGCAGGTGCGGTGTCGGGAACCGCAGAGAACTGCCGGAAGGTACAACGACGTGAGCGGCATCGAGGACGTGGCCCGCGCTGCGGGAGTCTCGAAGGCAACGGCAAGTCGCGCTCTCACGGGACACGGATACGTCGCAGCTGCCACACGGGAGCGCGTGGCTCGCGTCGCACACGAGATGGGATACGTCCCCTCGTCAAGCGCTGCGAGCCTGGCCACGGGACGTACGCGCAACATCGGTGTCGTCATGCCGTACCTGAACCGATGGTTCTTTGCCGAGGTGCTCGAGGGCATCCAGGAGGTGCTTCTTGAATCCGGCTACGACCTGACTCTTTACGATGCCAAGCCGGGGACGGAGGGGCGCAGACGCGTCTTCGACGATTTCCTCGCCAGAAAGCGATTCGACGGGTTGATCGCGGTCGGGCTCGAACCGGACGACCACGAGCTCGAAAGACTGGTCGCGATCGGCCGTCCCGTCGTGAGCGTGGTGGCAATCGGCGATAACGCAGGCGTCGTGCGACTGGATGACGAATATGCCGCGCGCCGCGCGACAACGCACCTCATTGAACTCGGGCATACGAACATCACCTTCCTCGGGGGTGTGTCGGTGTCGAGCGGCCCGCACGTCGATCGCGCGCGCCTCTCCGGCTACCAGCGCACGATGACGGAGGCGGGACTGACCGTGACGCACGTGCGGTCGGAAGTGAGCCTGCCCGGCGGATACGCGGCTGCCGTCGACCTGCTCGGAGACCCCGCACGACGCCCCACAGCACTGCTGGCTACCTGCGATGAAGTTGCAATCGGCGCCATCATCGCTGCCCGTCGGCTCGGCATCCCGGTGCCGTCAGCACTGAGCGTCGTCGGCATCGACAATCACGAGTTCGCGGAGATGTTCTCTCTCACGACGCTCGAACAGTCACCCCGCAGCCAGGGGATGCATGCCACACGGATGCTGCTGGGACAGCTCGAGGATCCCGCGCAGGTTCCGCAGGATGTCAGCATCCAAGCCCGCCTGATCGTGCGCAATTCAACCGCCCCGCCCCCGGGCACCGCCTCGGTGACCGTTGGCGTCGGCGTCACCTCCTGACACTCGCCCCATTGGGCCAGACACCCCCGGCCTCCTGAGACACCCTGCGGCGCGCGGTGGCTCGCCAGAATTGGGGGGTCTCATGCGGCCGGCACCTCCCGCTACAGTGGTGCCGTGAACGAGACGGTGGCCGAGGGCGGCACGGCTAACGCAACTCCGGATGCCGCGCGTCGCCCGGTGATCGTGTCGGTGGCAGTCGCTTTCGTCTACCTCACGGGACTGCTGAGCATCCTTCTCGGCATCCTGGTGCTGCTCAGCCGCTACGACCAGTCCAGCTCCGGAGACGTGCTCGGCGTGTCGCTCATCGGGGCCGCCATCATCCTCATCGGACTGTTGATCATCGGGATCGCGTCCGGCGTCGCGCGCGGCAGCCGGCTGTCGCGGATCACCCTCACCGTGTACCTGGCGATCCAAGTGCCGCTTCACGCCCTGGCCATCGCCGCCTCGGACTTCGACTGGATCGCCGTCGCGCAGCTGGTACTCGAGCTGT
>NZ_JASBSF010000207.1 GCF_030149085.1 Microbacterium sp.
ATCAGCATGATGATGATGAGCTTCGGCGCGATGGCTCTGATTGCTGTGCTTTGGATCCTCTACGGATTCAACATGGCCGCCGTGAGCGACCCCTGGGCTTTTGCAGGAAACCCCTTCTCGAACTTCGCACTCTCGTCGCCTGAGCTTTCCAGCTCGGACTTCGTGCTCGCGCTCTTCGGCTCCACCTTCGCGATCATCACGGTGGCCCTGATCTCGGGCGCCATCGCTGACCGCGCCCGGTTCGGATCGTGGATGATCTTCGCCGGCGTGTGGGCGACTGTCGTCTACTTCCCCGTGGCCGCATGGGTCTGGGGTGGCGGCTGGATCATGAACCTCGGAACCACGCTGTTCGGCGAGGAGTCCGGGATCTTCGTGATGGACTACGCGGGTGGTACTGCCGTTCACATCAACGCGGGTGCTGCAGCCCTTGCGCTGGCACTCGTGCTGGGCAAGCGCATCGGCTTCCAGAAGGGCATCCAGAAGCCGCACAACGTGCCGCTGGTCATGCTCGGCGCATCGATCCTGTGGTTCGGCTGGTTTGGCTTCAACGCGGGTGCTGAGGCGAACTGGTACTACGCCGACACCGAGACCTACGGCTCGATGGGTCCGGACAGCCTCGCTGGCGTCATCGTCATCAACACCCTCGGCGCGACCGCCGCTGCCATCATCGGTTGGCTGATCGTCGAGAAGTTCAAGGACGGCAAGGCTACGTCGGTCGGTGCTGCTTCGGGTGCCGTTGCCGGTCTCGTTGCCATCACGCCCGCCTGTGCGTTCCTGACGCCCGGCTGGGCGCTCCTGCTCGGTCTCGTCACCGGTGTGATCTGCGCCTTCGCTATCGAGCTCAAGTGGAAGCTCGGCTACGACGACTCGCTCGACGTTGTCGGCATCCACCTGGTCGGTGGTGTCATCGGAACGCTGTACCTCGGCTTCTTCGCAACCGAGACCGGTCTCTTCCTCGGTGGCGGCATCGAGCAGCTCACGGTACAGGCGATCGCAGCCTTCGGCGTCCTGATCTACTCCTTCGTCGTGGCCTGGATCCTGGGCTTCGCGATCGAGAAGACGATCGGCTTCCGCATCAAGAACGAGGACGAGCTCGCCGGTGTCGACACCAGCGTGCACGGCGAAGAGGGCTACTCGCTCGCCGAGCAGGTCTGATTCACCCGGAGTTCGTCTCCTTACCCTCAGGGGCGTCGCGACTGGTTCGCGGCGCCCCTGAGGCGTTTTCTCGTGTGTTCGCCGGTTAGGGTGACTTCGTGAATCGGCTGTCATCGCTTGTCCGTAAGGTTGCGCGTGCGCTCACGCCGCCGATGCGCAGGAAGGAACGTACGGATGCCGCACCAGACGCGCCGCCGCTCGCCGTCCGCACGCGGCTCATTGCGGCACCTGGCGCGAACGGCCTGAAGATCAGTTATGCACCCGAAGCGGACGGGGACGCTGACGCCGGCGAGATCGTGTGGACCTGGGTGCCTTACGCCGAAGGCGACGGACGAGGCAAGGATCGTCCGGTTCTCGTGATCGGCCGCCAGGACTCCGATCAGGTCTACGCGGTGAGACTGACCAGCCAGCCGCACGACGGTGACCGGGACTACATCGCGATCGGGGCAGGGCCGTGGGATGCGCGAGGGAGAGCATCCTGGGTCGACATCGAGCAGCTCTACAGCGTGCATCATCGGGGGATGCGCCGTGAGGCCGCCGCGCTGGATCTCGACCGCTTTGTACTCGTCGCTAACGCGCTGCGTAGCCGCTACGGCTGGGATGCCGAGAAGCGTCGGTGATACTCAATGTGGTGGGCGATACCAGACTCGAACTGATGACCTCTTCCGTGTGAAGGAAGCGCGCTACCAACTGCGCCAATCGCCCAAGACCCTCGCGGGCCGAGTCTCGATCCTACCGGATTCCTGGTCAAGCACACGACCGCGGACTCCGACACGCGCGGAGCCGTTTCGGTTTTGCGCGGCGGCGATTCTCGACTAAAGTCGATCAAGCGCCACACGGTGGCGCAATGCGGATGTAGCGCAGTTGGTAGCGCATCACCTTGCCAAGGTGAGGGTCGCGAGTTCGAGTCTCGTCATCCGCTCGAGTGCGGGGCTTCCTTCGGGAGCACGACACGTGGGTCGAACCACACACGGTGGCGTGGCCGAGCGGCTAGGCACCGGCCTGCAAAGCCGTTTACACGGGTTCGAATCCCGTCGCCACCTCGCATGACAACTGAATAGCCTTTTAGGCGCGATTGGCGCAGCGGTAGCGCGCTTCCCTGACACGGAAGAGGTCACTGGTTCGATCCCAGTATCGCGCACCACCTGAAACCCCCGGAATTCCGGGGGTTTTTCGTTTACGTTGCTGGCACACGGCACGACGCCGTATCACCACGTTCCGTCGCGCCCTGTGGCGGAGCTGAGCCCATTGCGGCCGCAGTGTGGCGCGACCGAAAGGGTCCAAGATCCACGCTCACGA
>NZ_JASBSF010000212.1 GCF_030149085.1 Microbacterium sp.
ACGTGACGGATACAATCGCCTCCGCCACCGGAGTACGGCCGCGGGGCTGGCTTGGCCCGGCGCTCACAGAGACGTTCGAGACGCCGCGGATCCTTCGGGAGCTGGGGTATGACTACGTCCTGGACTGGACGAACGACGATCAGCCGTATCCGCTGAACGTCGACGGGATGTTCAGCGTTCCCTACACGATAGAACTCAACGATGTGACGATGTTCGTGAGTAAGAGCTATACCGGCCCGCAGTTCCTGGAAGCGGTGATCGACCAGTTCGATCAGCTCTATTCAGACTCCGAGCACTCGGGTCGCGTCATGTCGCTGCCGTTGCACCCGTTCATCGTCGGCCAGCCGTTCCGCCACCGCTACCTTGATCGGGCCCTCGAGCACATCACGTCTCACGATGGTGTCTGGGTGACGACGAGCGATGCCATCGCGGCGCACTATCAGTCGACGGGGAACAGGAGAGCCGATTCGTGACGAATACGGAGCTGATCGATGAGTACGCACGGCTGCGCGACGAGTTCAAGGCCAAGGGATTGGGCGGCCGGATCGGCTACGGCGAGAAGCCGGCGCTGCTGATCGTCGACTTGATCACCGGATTCACGGACAGCCGTTCGCCCCTGTCAGGCGAACTGGAGTCACAGCTGGCCGCCACCAATGCCTTACTCGTCCCCGCCCGTGAACTCGAGATCCCCATCTTCTTCTCGACGGTCGCGTACGACACCGAATTGCAGGAGGCGGGGCTCTGGATCAAGAAGATCCCGTCCAACCACCTGTTGGTGGAGGGCAGCGAATGGGTGGAGGTCGACAGCAGGCTGGGCCAGCTGCCCCACGAGATGACCCTGGTGAAGAAGTACGCATCCTGCTTCTTCGGAACTGATCTCGCCGCACGCTTGATCTCACGGGGTGTCGACACCATCATCATCGTCGGCTGCACCACCAGTGGGTGCGTGCGCGCCTCGGCGGTTGACGCCTGCTCCTACGGCTTCCACACCATCGTCGTCGAAGAGGCAGTCGGCGACCGGGCAGCCCTTCCGCACCTGGCCAGCCTCTTTGACATCGACGCGAAGTACGGCGATGTCGTCAGCCTCGACGACGCACGTGCTTACCTGCGGGGGCTTGCGCAACAGAACGATTGACTGCAGTAACGCCGTGGGGCCAACTTCCTCTGTGCGGAATATTGAACCGGCGTGCAGGCCGAGATCCCGCAGATGCTGGCGCAGGGCGGCGGATCCATCATCAACACCGCCTCGTCCCTCGGGCAGGTCGCCATCGCCCACCAGTCCGCCTACGTCACGTCGAAGCACGGCGTCATCGGCCTCACCCGAGCCGCCGCGGTGGAGTACTCCGACAAAGGCATCCGCGTGAACGCAGTGCTGCCCGGGGTGATCCAGACGCCAATGATAGACGCGCTGGAGGAGACCTACCCCGGCTTCAAGGACGCGCTGCTGACGAAGCACCCGATCGGCCGACTCGGCACGCCGCACGACATCGCCGAGATGGTCGCGTGGCTCGGTTCCGACGCGGCCGCCTTCGCGACCGGCGCGCAGTTCGCCGTCGACGGCGGGTACCTCGCGATTTAGACGAGGTGGCCACGACGGACGGGAGGCACGGTGTCAGCTGGCACCGTGCCTCACGTCCGTCACCGGTCGCGCCGCGACCCGCGTGTCAGCCGTTCTTCGCGGCCAGTCGGTCCGTCTCGCTGTCGTTCCGCCACCCGGCGGTCGCGCCGCCGTCGACGCTGTAGTTCTGTCCGGTCACCCAAGAGGACTCGTCGGAGGCCAGGTAGAGCGGCATGTACGCGATGTCCTCGCCCGTGCCGGGGCGTTGAATGAGCGCGTTGCCGACCTGCCAGGCCTTGCCCTCCGCATCCACCGCCTTGTCCGTCGCCGGGGTGCTGACGAAGCCAGGCGAGATCGAGTTCGCGCGGACGCCGTAGCGGGCGCCCTCCGCAGCGAGCGACTTCGTCATCGCGATGACGCCGCCCTTCGCGGTGGTGTGCGCGACCTGGCGAGCGGCTCGATCCCGCGACCTTCGCGATCGACGGAAAGCAACTCGAGATCGATCTCGAGTTCGAGGCCTGGGCCAAGAGCGCGCGCCGCATCGGCGCAGCCACCCGGCGTCCGGCGAGGACGTCGCGGGGCGGACGGGCCGATCTCAACACGGTGCGTGAATGGGCCAGTCAGAACGGACACCAGGTCAGCGATCGCGGCAGGGTTCCCGCGTCCATCCTCGAGGCGTACGACGCGGCGCACTGACGCGGTCACTCCTGGGCTGAGCCGCGCGCTGCGCGCCAGTGCTCCGTGACGGGATAACCGGAGCGCACGTGCGCGCGCACGTGGACCTCCCCCGAAGGGGATCCGCTGCCGCCCGGCTCCGGCGGCGGAGGGTTCTGTGTCCAGCCTGAGCCAGGGACCCAGACCGTCCCCGGTTGCACGGGCGCGTCGGCGAGCGCGGGATCGATCAGCTGACGCGCGAGAGCCACGGCCTCACCCAGATCGGTGATCCCGCCGGCTGAGGGCGTGCCGGCCGCGAGCACCCGGTAGGGACCGTCCCAACCGTCCGGGACCGTGAACGTAGTGAACGAGTCGAGCTTTGACAGTGCACGCTTCGCGTCGATGGCCATCTGCAGCTCGCGCAGGTCGACGCGCTGCGTGCGTGCAATGGTGACGATGTCCACCAGGTCTTTCGCGCGGCTGCTGGGGCGGCCGTTGTAGGTGCTCATCGTCGCAGTGACCTTCTCCGCGACCTGATCGGAGATCGGGAACAGCCGGTAGGGGTGCGACGGGACCGGCCGCCCCAGCTGCAGCCGCGTCGACGGCTCGATCGTCTCGACGCGGCCGACCGGGGGAGGGCCGACGACCACGTCGATGGGGATGTCGGAGATCCTCCGGCCGGTGTTCGCGTCCAGACATGTGAACACCAGGCGCCGGGTCGCGACACCCGGCTGGTTCTCTCCTCGCCCGGTCGCACGGGCACGGGTGAGCTGGAACCGCACATGGTCGCCGAGATCACGCGCGGCTGCCTGCTCGAGCGCCTGCTGCGCGGCATCCAGATCGGCGGCGCCGGTCGAGGCCAGATCCAGGTCTTTCGTCGACCGTGACTTCGGCACCCGGGCGAGCATCGCCGTGCCGCCCTTGAGCAGCCACTCGGACTCTTCCCCCTCCGCAAAGACCCGGCTGAGGAAACGATCGTGCTGTGCCTGCACGATCTGCGCATTCACATCCAGCGCGCTCGCGCCGTCACCGGCTGCCTTCGTCGCGGCCGCCTTGATCGCCTGCGCAAGCCCCGTCCAGTCTTTGTAGCCGTCGGGCTCAGGCATCGGCCGGCACCACCGCGTCGACGCCCGCAAGAGCGAGCAGATCAGCCGCGAGCGCGGCACCCGAGGGGTACTTGTTGGGCTTGGCCAGCGGCTCCAGATACTCGGTCAGGCGGGCGGGGGAGAGCAGCTTTCCCGCGTCCGCGGCGTCGGCGAGCGCATCGGCGACGAGGGAGCGGTCGACCCACTGCTCGATCAGGTCGGCGATCGTGCGCTCGACGCTCATGGTCGGCATCCCGTCGACGGAGACCACCTCGGTGGGCGCGAGCTCGCGGGTGCGGAGCCGCACCCCGTCCAGGCGGGTACCGCGGCGGGTGGGAACGACGAACTCGAGTGGCCCGGGGAACCAGTCGCCGATGCCATGCAGCTGCGCGGCCGTCTGGCCTGCGGCGACGACGGGCGGGACGCCGGTGTCTGTGCGGGGACGGTCGGCGCCGCCGAGGGCGAGCCAGGTCGCGAGGATCGCCTCCTGCTCGTGCTCTGGCGCGCCGGCGAGGCGGTAGACGCCGCGCGCGACGCGGATGAGCGCGCCGCTGTTGGCGAGGCGCGTCAGGGTCGGGCGCGCCACGCCAGCCTCGAGCGCCTGGGCGGTGGTCACCAGGCCCCAACGCTGTGACGCGAGCTCGCCCAGACGAGCGAAAGTTGATCCTGCCATGCGCACAGTGTAGCGAGAAACCGCAACAAACGTTGTAGCTCGTTCAGATTGTCGACTTCGAGCCTCTGGGGCCACCCCTTAGCAGTGAGGGGGTTCCAAACCCTCGGGAACGGGTTATATTCGGGAATATAACCATCTGTGAGGAGGAGAAGATGCGGACCCACACCTGCCCGCCGGACCACAAGCACGGGCTGACCTCCACCTGCTACGTCGTCCACCTCTGCGGGTGCCGCGCCTGCATGGACGGCAACGCGCGCCGCCGCCGCGACCGCTACCGTCTCCTGGCCTACGGGCGATACCAGGACGCGCACCAACCCATCGAGCCGATCCGGCAGCACCTGCAGGCACTGGTCGACACCGGGATGATCCCCGAACGGATCGCCATCAGCGCCGGCGTCGGCGGCGCCACGGTCCGTCGCCTGCTCAACAGCGAGACGGCACGGTTCGTCACCGGCGCCACCGCCCGCAAACTCCTCGCAGTCACCCCCGACAGCAGCACTCTCGCCGCGCAGGGCCGAGTCAACGGCCGCGGCACCCGCCGGCGCCTCCAGGCTCTGGCCGCGATCGGATGGAACCACCACGAGATCGCACGCCGACTCGGCTACCCGCGCTGGAAGGTCAACAAGGCACTCGAAGGCGCCTACGTGGACATCCGTGTCCACGACGACATCGCCGCGCTCTACGACGAGCTCTGGGACCAGCAGCCCCCCACCCACACCCGAGCGCAGCGGGTCGGCCGCTCCTACGCACTCACGGTCGCACGCCGGCACGGCTGGCTGCCGCCGCTGGCCTGGGACGACATCGACACCGACCCGGCACCGCCCACAGCCGGGCAGGAACCCCTGCTCGACGAGATCGCGATCGAGCTCGCTCTCGCCGGCCAGAACGTCCGCCTCACCCGAGACGAGCGCCTCGAAGCCACCCGACGCGGGACCGAACGCGGACTCAGCCTCACCCAGCTCAGCGACCTGCTCGGCGTCGACGTCCGCACCATCGACCGCGACCGTGACGACCTCGGACTCCGGCAGGCCGCCTGATGAGCAAGACGCTCGACATCCTCGAAGCCGCCCTGCACGGCACCACCGCCGGCTACCTGGCCGGATGCCGCAGCAAGGGAGGATGCCCGAACCACGGCAACCGCCAGCTGCTCACCTGCACCGAAGCGGCCCGCGCCCGCCGCCACTACTTCTCGCTCGCCTCGCTCGAGGAGACCGAGCCGATCACCCGGCAGATGCTCCGCGACGCCAAGAACAGCCCCTTCGCACCGAAAGAAGCCGCAGATGTCTGACCAGCCGAACACCTTCACCATCGACTCCACCAAAGAGGGAGAGTGGCTGCGGGTCGTCCGCGCGCTCGGCGGCCATCGCTGGGCCCTGTCGCTGCGCTTCAACCCCCTCCCGCTGACTCAGCGAGGCGCCCGGCACACCCGGCCAACGCGGCAGCCCACACCCCACGCGGCAGCAGGCCACGGGCCGAACGCGAGACTGCACCTGCCCAGCTGCGCGATCTCCCCCCAGCTCGGCAACGGCCGCGGCGCCCACCTCAAGCAGATCCCCCACCTGGGCCGAACCGAGGAGCACTGATGACCGACATCGCCGTGCGCCTCCAGGAAGCCATGACCATCCAGACCGGCACACCCGTCACCGTCCGATGGAGCTTCCGCGAGTTCGCGCTCAACTGCACCCGCCGCGACGGCCGCCCCCTCACCCAACGGATGCACAGGCTCTTCCAGACGCTGCTCAACCGTGAAGCGCTCCGCGAGCTCACTCCAGGAGAAGACCCAACGATGGGATCCCGCGCAACCCTCATCGAGATCATCGACGACCTCGCCGTCAGCGCCGACCACCAAGGCGCCCGCGCGGCCGCGCTCGCCGAGGTCCTCCTCAGTGCCGGCATGTTCCACCTCGGCGACCAGCTCCGCCGCCAGAGCCACGCACTCTCAGAGCTCGACGCCGACGACGAAACCCTCGAGGTCATCGACGAGGCACGCACCCAGATCGCCCGAACCATACTGCTGCTCGACCAAGCCGACACCGCACAGGCAAAGGAGCGCAGATGAACCGACGCACCCGCCGCGCCAGCACAGCCCTCGCCGCGGTCGCAGCTCTCGCGCTCGGCTTCGGCGCCCACCAGCTGGGCATCACCTCCTGGATCGACACATGGACGCGCCCGCAGGCACCCGCCCCGGACCCGACCTACGACTACACCGCGCTCGCCGCAGTCGCGCAGGAGCTGCCGCTGATCGATCCCACCGAGGAGATTCCCGAGTATCGCCGCGCCACGTTCGGCGAGCGCTGGATCGACATCGAGGGAAACGGCTGCGATCAGCGAGACGATCTCCTCGCCGTCCAGCTGCAGGACGTCGTCCGTGACGGTTGCACGGTGCTCTCCGGCGTGCTCGACCCCGATCCGTACACGGGCACACGCATTGAGTTCGAGCACGACCGGATCGCCGCCCCTGGAGCCCCGGGAAGCTCCGGCGTCCAGATCGACCACATCGTCAGCCTTTCGGCGGCGCACGCCGGGGGCGCGTGGGCGTGGACCGAGCAGCAGCGCATTCAGTTCGCCAACTCGTTCGACAACATCGTCGCCGTCGATGGCAACACGAATGCGGCCAAGAACGACCACGGGCCAGCCCTGTGGCTGCCATCGAACGCCGACTACGTGTGCACCTACGTCGCCCGCTACACGGAGATCGTCGACACCTGGCACCTCGCGGTCGACGAAGCCGACCGCGGTGCGCTCGTGGACACGCTCTCAACCTGCGCTGCCCAGCAAGCCAGCGACGAGAGCGGGAGCATGTCGTGAAGCCGCTACGAACCCGCGTGGGATCTCGCCGCGCGCGCCTGACGCTTGGCCGCGCGAGCGCGGTCTACGACCTCGTTCGCATCCGTCGTGTCGACACCGAGGGTGCGCCTGATCACCTCGAGCTCGGCGTCGGTCCAGCGGGTGCGCCCTCGCATCCGCTCACCGAACGTGACGACGTTCAAGCCGAGCAGGTCGATCAGAGCCGCCTGCGTGGGAACCTCGGGCGCCCCCGCCCCGTCCGCGATCGCCGCCCGCAACCGCTCCGCGAAAGCCGCATCGCGCGCCAGTCCCGGCATCAGTCGCGGCCGGCGGCCGCGCTGCGAGGGCGCCCTGCGCGCGCGCTCCTGCGCGAATGCGTCGATCGCGGCCTCGTCGTAGAGCGGGGAGTTGCCTTCTATGGCAACCGGCTCGGGGAGCAGAGGACCCTCCTGGCCGGCTCTGCGCAGCTTGTTGCTGATGGAGCGCATCTTGTAGACCGCGACGACGGACACGCCGAGCTTCTCGGCGACGTCCGCCGTGGTGAGGTGCCGTCCGGTCATCAGCGCTCCTCTCAGCTGGATGAATATAACCACTTTCGCGGTTACGGCGCGCCGCGGCAACCAGACCCAACTTGGTTGGGGATGCTGGGGCGCATGGCTAACAAGGACGCGGACGCCATCCGTGAGGAGCTCCGTCGCATCGGCCAGCAGCTCGCGCAAGCGGACGAGCTGCGCGAACGCCGCGGCAAAGTCGTCGACGAGGCGCGCGCGGCCGAGCTGACCCAGCGAGAGATCGCCCTCCTGCTGGGGATGACCGAGGAAGGGCTGCGGAAGGCGCAGAAGTCCTACCACGGACGCGGGCGCTCTTACGGCGGCCGCCTCGCGTCCTAGCGACCCCGCCAGACCTTCATGGAGCGCCCGTCGACTGCGAAATCTGATTGCAATTTTCAAGCACTCTTGACTAATATAACCTGACGAATGAGGGGGTGAGATGGACGAGCTGAACTACCGACCCAAGCCGTGGACGCCGAAGGACGTGCCCACGATCTGGGTCGACCAGACCACCGGGCAAGGCGTCACCGACGCCGGCACGCCCGTTCGCCCCGTCATCGGCGAGCGCCGCAAGAACCCCAACCTGACGGACCTGCTCGACACGGCTGCCTCGTACGGCGCTAACCGCATCATGCTGACCGGGAAGCGCCCCGAGCCTGCGCCTGGCGTGCGGCACTGGCTGTACGTCCAGACCCCGAACTGGAAGCCCGGAGCCCACTGGGTCAACAACGGCCCGCCCACCGGTCGGTTCGAGCACGCGGTCACCGGCTTCAAGATCGAAGTCCGCACCGCGGAGGAGTGGTTCGGCGACGGGCCGCTGACCCCTGCCCAGGCTCGTCTGGCCTGGAACGTCACCGCGTCGATCATTCGCCACGCCGACGAGAACGCGCGCCTGTTCAACAGCCCTGCCGCCACCGGAACGAACCTGTGGGCGCTGTCGCTGCCGAAGAACATCAACCCCGTGCCGGTCGAAGACGACATCGCCCAGGAGATCCACTTCACCTCGGGCCTGCACCACTACGACCACCTGGTCGCGGGGGAGTCGTTCGCCAAGCACGAGGACTGCGTCCCGCTGATCGACCCGGCCAAGACGAAGAAGATCAGCGAGTTCGCCTACGTCGACGGCCGGTTCATGTTCGCCGGCGTCGGGCGCGAGCTCGGTATCGGCCCCGCGATCCGGCTGAACCAGGCCGCCGCGTACGAGCTGCTCGAGCAAGACCCCTACGCGCGCGCCCGCTTCCACGTGCGGTTCCGCGTCCCTCAGGGCTGGAACCACGTTGGCCTGCTCGGTGTGAAGCACCTGGACGTTCGCGAAGGCTGGTTCTATCCGAACCGGCCCGGAGCGGTGCACGACACCTGGGCCGACGGCAGCGAGATCCACGTCGCCCTCAAGCACGGGTGGGAGATCCGCCCTCACGAGGCCGTGGTGTTCCGCAAGGCCAAGCCTCTAGACACCTTCACCGAGCGCATGACGCGCGCCCGCGAGCGAGTCCAGCTGCAGGACGAGATGCACCCGGACCTGCGCCGCGCTGTGCTCGCCGCGCTGCGGAACATCATGCTGCACTCGATCGGTGCATTCGCCGCCGCGGGCCGCGACGAGACCCGCGTCGCCGCGTCGCCCGATGACGTCCCGCCCGAGTACAGGGCCAAGATGCTGCGACAGGGCAACCTCTGGATCTATCGCATCCCGTCGCGCCCGAACGACCGCACCCGAAGCTTCTACCACCCGGAGCTCGCCGCCCAGGTCTGGGGTCGCGCACGCGCTCGCGTCCTCCACGGCCCCAGCTCCCTCGGCGGCTACACCTCCGGTGCTCTCACGGTCGACCCCTCGACGCTCATCGGCATCCAGGGTGATGCGATCTACACGACCAAGCTGCCGGCGTGGTCCCTGCCGGACCGGTTCATCGGCGGCGGCGACGACGGCAAGACCGGGCGCCTGCGCCTGCAGGGCTACCTCAACGGATCCTTCATCACGCCGGAGACGCTGCGGCAGCGTGACGCGCTGAAAGCACGTGCCGAGCGGGCCGGCATCGCCAAGGCGCTCGAGCAGGCAGAGGAGAAGGGCTGATGGCTGACCAGCAGCGCACCGCCCAAGACCTCATCCGCGATCTGCGGCGCAAGGGCATCAGCACGGCCGAGATCGCCGAGGAGCTGCACCGCTCGCCTCGAATGGTCCGCAAGATCCTCAACGGCGAAACCAGCGGCGCCCTCTACCGCCAGGCGCTCCAGGAGCTCGCTGACACCGGACGCCTCACCCACGTCCCGCCGCGGCGCCGGCGCAAGGACGGCTCGATCGCCCCCGTGCGAGGCAAGGCCGGCGCCAAGCCCGTCATCCCCGAAGACCTCAGCGGCACCTACGTTGAGGGTCGCCAGGGTGGTCGGCTGCGCGTCGACGTGGCATACGCCACCGGGGGCGACCGGTACATCGAGATGCGCATCCCCAAGGGCCGCACCGCGAAGGGCCGCGAGCAGGCGAACGCCGAACTGATCAAGCAGGTCCGCAACGCCGCCAAGGGCCAGTCCCACGACAAGCAGAAGCAGATCACCGCCCACCTGACCTTCTCCAACGGCCGCGTGATGGAGGTCAACTCGTACAACGCCTCGACGATGCTCAAGCGCATCCACGAGAACGGCGGCGACGCCCTCGGCTGGTTCCGCGAAGAGTCGAAGAACCGATACGTGAACCTCGACACCAGCCGCGACACCATCACCGGCGTCACCCTCAACGTCGTCAGCACGGCCAAGACGACCGAGTACCAGAGGCAGGCCGAGCGCGGCCGCACTCGCCGCCCCCGCTCGCTGTCGCCGGCGGAGCTCATCAGCATGGAAGAGAAGCGGCGCATCGAGGAGCGCCGCGCTCGCCGCCGTGGAAACCGAGGAGGTGGTCAGTGACCATGGCCGCCCCGAAGAAGCCCACAGCTGCAGCGAAGCCCCGCGCACGCAAGGCCGCGCCCCCCGCTGAGGAAGTCACCAGCGACGTCGACCAGGCAGCGACGTCCGAAGCACCCGCACGCGCACCTCGCGCAAGCCAGAAGCCGGCAGCGGCGAGCGCGACGCCTCCTGAGTCGGCCGAGGCGGAGACGCCACCGCCGGCGAAGAAGAAGCGGGGGCCCTACAACGTCGTCTACGTCCAGAAGAAGCCCGTCTCGATCCGTCTCCCCGACGACGCGCTTGAACTGATGGACTGGGCCAAGCAGGATGCAGCCAGCCGCGGCGACCGCCTCACCAAGGACGAGATCGTCACCGTTGCGCTTCGCGCCTACTGGGGCCGCAAACGGCGCCGCGGGTAATGACCGTCTCCTGAGCTGCTGGCAGGGAAGTCGAGATGAGTGAAACTAACGGGCCGGCCGAGTTGCCGGTCTACTCGATCGCCGAGGCATTCGTGAAGCGATCCGGAATGTATATCGGGCAGCCCGTCACGTTCGAGCGAGTGCACACGTTCCTGCTCGGTTTCGAAACGGCGATGTTGTACGTTCGCGACGAGCTCGCGCGCGATCGCAATGCGTTTCAGCCCGTGGGCGTGCTCGGTCAGTTCCGGGAGCAGCTGCGATCCGAGGGGCGGCTCAGGTGGGACTCCTGGTCCCTGACGATCGTGGCGGAAGCGATCGGCTGGACTGGCGACGAGCCTCCGGCGATCGACGATCTGACCGAAGAGCAGCACCTCGAGGCAGTCCGGGACCTTCTCCCGTTGCTCGAGAAGGTCTTTGCCCTCCCCGCGGAGCTTGTCACCTCGCTCCGTGACTCCGCCTGAGAAGGGTAGGCACCCCACCGCTGTCGGTGTGTCGTCCCGCCCATCGAGTTCGAGAACGCGTTCTATGCTGTGCGGCGATGATCAACCTGACCGCCACCGTCCCGCTTGGACCGCTGACAGAACTTGTCGGACGATCCCTCTCGGCGACTGGGAGATGGGTCAACTCATCCGGTAGCGCCTACCTGTCATATCCATCACTCAGAGGATCCTGACCCGGACGAACGATCGCAGTCGCTCGAGGGCAAAGGACCCGTGCGGATGTCGCGCGTCACACCTCGACCTCGAACGGCAACTTTCGCAGTGTCGTCGCGGAAATCCCGGTGCTCTTGTACATCCGGGCGTGGGCGTACTGGATCTCCGGCAGCAGATCGATGCGGCCGATCGCCTCCAGCATGATCTCGTCGGCCTGACCGGTGAGATGACGCAGTTCGGGGATCGCGTACCCGCCCACGTACTTCCCGGAGTTGAGATCCCAGGAGCGCACGGCCGGCAGCGCCTCCTCGATCCTCTCGCCGAGCTCCACCAGAGCATCGAACGTGTCCTGCCCGTAAGCGTGCGGGGAGAATGGGATCTGCGACATCGTGCCCTTGGTGACGTTGAAGCAGTCGCCCGTGAACGTCCACCACAGGAACGCCAGCCGCGACGCCGCGATCGCGCTGGCCGCGAGCTGGTCCTTCCGGTTCTGAACGAACAGCTTCCCCTCGTTGAGGGGCACCGTGGCGTGCGTGGTCTTGTCGTAGGTGACCGGCGGCACCGTGTACGTGCTCAGGAAGTACGTGGCGGTCTTCTTGAAACCGACGGAGTAGTCGCTCACACGGACAAGCGGCGTCGAGGAGATCGTGCCCTTCGCAAGCAGCGTGTCGATCAGCTCGAACATCGCGTCGCTGCTGGCGCGCATCCAGTTCGGGGTCCGCGAGCCGGCGGGCCGAAGCGAATACCGCAGTGTCGCCATCAGATGCGGACGGAACGCCTCGATCCAGCTGTGGGTGAGCGTCGTGTGCAGCTCGGAGACGCTGCCATACCCGGCGGCGGTGATGATCGTGCTGCGCACCTTCACCTGGAACAGGGCAGCCGGGCGTTCCTGGAAGGTGCTCACCCAGATCGCATCGAACCGCCGCTCGTAGAACTTCCGCAGTGACTCGTCGCGATCGGCGAACTGGCTGCGGATGGGAACGATCAGGCTGAGCCGGCCATCCGGGCGCGTGATCTGCGCCGAGCGCTCGCAGCAGGAGGCGTAGATGTCGTCGACGTTGTCTGTCTCGAAGCCGGTGATGCGGTAGCTGAGCTCGCGCCGGTTGACGTAGGGTGGGTTGCCGATGACGACGTCGAAGCCGCCCTGATTGGGGTGTGACACGTCGCCCCGCACCGGCAAGAAGCGCGGCCCGTACAATGTCCAGCGCATCGAAAAACACCCCGCGACCTTCCGACTACCTCCGGACGTCTTCGAGTACATCAACCAGGCACGCGACGAAGCCGCGGCCCGTGGTGATCGCCTCACCAAAGACGAAGCGATCACCATGGCAGTCCGCGCGTTCTGGGGCGGCAAGCGCCAGCGCCGCCGCTGATCACCACACCGACATAACCGACGAAAAGAACTCTGGAGGCATCTGATGAGCCGTCGATCTATGCTCGAGCAGGAAACCGATCCGCTACACCCCGCGCGGATGCTACCGCGCACCTGAGACGAACGCGCGGTCCTTCACCGAGGATGGCTACATCTCGACATGATCAACCGAGGCAGCGAGAAGATTTCGTGCGAAGAGGTGGAGGACCTCGTCTACCGCTATGACAGCTTCGATCTAGCGGCCGCCGTCGCGATGCTCGACCCCGTGTTCAGCGAGCGGGTATGCGTCTACGTGAGTCTCAAGGAGGGCGGCCCGCTCGGGCTCGAACGGATCCGCGCCGCCATGGAGTCCGCCGGGGTGGCTAAGCATAAGCACCCCGAGCGGCTGATCGCCGTCGACGACATGCCCCTCACCAAGGTAGGCAAGATTGACAAGAGGGAGCGGAGAGGGCTTTGCCCGCCGCGACAGCGCCTAATGGGGCAGACGCTCAGCGCCCGCGCCGCCACGCGAGCCAGTGGCGGATGCTCTCCTCGAGCGCGTGCAATAGAGGCAACATCACCCAGATGACGCACGCGACGGTCAGTGGCGTCGTACATAGGATCTGGAGGTACGGCGGCAGGCCGGTCAGGAGCGGAGCGATGAAGTAGGCGTTGAACATGGCAGGCGGTACCAGCGCGATCCACACTAAAATCGCCGTCCACCACCGCGGGCGCGCGGGACCGGCCGTCGGGATTGCACCGGTGAGGGCGTCCGGAGTCAGTGGACGGGCCTGCCCGATCGTGAGCGGCACGGCCTGTTGCAGGTGCGCCTGCCGCTCCTTACTGTCCTCCCACCGGATGAGGTCATGGGGGGAAGCGAACGTGATCTCGACGACAACCTGGCGCCGGTGCCGTTCCGAGACTCGGACCTTCGACTCCCGGTAGCCGGGGAACGACTGGGCCCGGCCGGTGAAACCATGCGCCCACTCGGTGAGATCGTCCAGCCGCCCGGGGACGGCTGTGCGCGCCACCCGAGCCGTGACCGTGAGGTTATCTGGTTGCATGGTGTCCTCCCGGGGCAGAGGAAGCCCCGTCTCCCAGCGTATTGCGCCGATGACGCGGCACTGAACAGCTTCCGACCATCGGGGTCCGGATCAATAGCGCGAAATAGTGCTCTTCCGAGCAGTGGAGTGTCACCGCCACTGCCGCCTCACGCAGGATGGAAAGTTGAAAGACCTGGATCGACGGGGAGGTCATTTGCACGAGGCGTTTCGCTTGCTGCGGGAAGAAAGGCTCAAACGAGGCCGATACCATCGCCGAGCGACGGTGTATCACCCGGACGTAGAAGAGGTCGACCAGCTCTACGGTGTCCGG
>NZ_JASBSF010000233.1 GCF_030149085.1 Microbacterium sp.
CGCGATGCCGAGGATCGGAGTGGCAAGCGGCGCGATGATCATGGCGCCGATGACCGTAGCCGTCGAGTCGCCCAGCACTCCTGCCGCGGCGATGATCGCCGAGAGCACGAGCATGATGAGGAAGGCGGAGCGCTTGCGCCCAACCTCCCCCGCGCCGAGGTTCAGCGTTTCGTGCAGTTCATCGGCCGACAAACGTTGCGACGGCGGAATGAGCGCCTCGGTGATGCGGGACACGGTACCTCTAGCGGAAGAAGCTGTTGGCGCGGGATGTGAACAGCAGCAGTAGGCCGATCAGCGGCAGCACCGCCGATCCCACAGCCGACCAGAGCTGGGCAGGCTCGGTAACCATGAGATACACCGAGCCTGCGATGTTCAGCACGAACACGACGGCGGTGAGGATGCGGGCGCCGTTGCTGCCGCCAAACAGACCCAGGCTCACGAGAATCGTGATGAAGCCGATGAGCATGGCGACGATACCGAGAGTGATCTCCCCGCCGATCATCAGCAGCACTCCGGCGATGATCTGCAGCGCACCCGTGATCCAGGCGATGATCGCCACCAGGGTGACTCCGAAAGGTCGCCTACCCGCCATGTTTCCCTCCCAGCGGGGCGACCGCCCAGCGCGGCATCCGTCCCGTCGGCATCACTGTAGCGGGAGAGCAGCTACGACAGGAGCGTCTCTCCGACGAAGCCGCCCTCGACACACCCGGGCGGAACGGCGAAGACCGCCGAACCGATCGGAATGGTCCACTCGTTGAGCAGGTCCAGATCCGCGAGGCGCTGCTGCATCGGCACGAACTGCGCGTCGATGTCGGCCTGGAACGACGCGAAGATCAGCCCCGAGTCCGAGAGCGCACCCCCTGTCGGAGCATCGTCGTAGTTGTACGGACGGCGCAGGATGCGTTCCCGGGGGTTCTCGCTGCGGGCCCGCCGCATGTGCGAGAACTCCGGGATCACCGGGAAGCCGAGCGCGGTGCGTGCCTCGAAGTCCGGATCGTCGGTTTCGGCCGTGCCGGTCAGCGGCGCACCGGTGTCGAGGGTGCGGCCCACGGACTGTTCTCGGCCCGACCGATCGAGCTTGTCCCACGTGTCAAGCGTCATCCGGATGCGGCGAACCACCATCCCGGTGCCGCCGGCGAGCCATCCGTCCGAGTTCCAGACGACCTCGTCGAAGTCAGCCGTCCCCGCCACCGGATTGACGGTGCCGTCGACCTGGCCGAAGAGGTTTCGCATGCTCCGCTCGGGGTAGGCGCCGGCCGAGCGGCGGAAACCCTGCTGCACCCACCGCACGGTGGTGAACGAACGCGAGTCCTTCAGCAGCATCCGGGTCGCGTGGGCGACAACGAGCGGGTCATCGGCCGCGATCTGGATGAGCAGGTCTCCGCCGGTGTAGGCCGGCTCGAGCCTGTCGATCGAGAACGCGGGGAGGGGCCTCAGCCACGCCGGCCCAGCGCCGCCCGCCCGAGCGACGAACTCGGGGCCGAACCCGAACGTGACGGTCAGACGGGCCCTCGCGATCGCAAGCTCGGGCTCCGAGTCGGCAAGAGCCGGCTCGCCACGGGTCAGGCGTGCGGCGTCGTCGGTGAGGACCTTCATCATCCGGCGCTGC